>NZ_CP007739.1:0-100000 GCF_000724485.1 Bacillus methanolicus MGA3
TTGGAAAATATTGCGGACCTTTGGAATAAGGCCTTGTCGAATATTGAGAAAAAGATAAGCAAACCAAGTTTTGAAACGTGGCTGAAATCGACAAAAGCCCATTCCCTGCAAGGTGACACTCTTACGATCACAGCCCCAAATGAGTTTGCCCGGGATTGGCTGGAAGAACGATATTCCCAATTAATCTCCGGAATTCTCTATGAAATTACTGGGGAAGAGTTAAGAGTGAAGTTTATTATTCCGCAAAATCAAAGTGAAGAAGATGCTGATCTTAAAGTTCCTCCAAAAAAAACAAAAAAGGATGATGATCAGCCAGATTTTCCACAAAATATGCTAAATCCTAAATACACTTTTGACACATTTGTCATTGGTTCGGGAAACCGTTTCGCCCATGCAGCTTCGCTCGCAGTTGCAGAAGCTCCGGCAAAAGCTTATAACCCGTTATTTATATACGGTGGTGTAGGTCTTGGAAAAACACACTTAATGCATGCAATAGGCCATTATGTTTTAGAACATAATCCGTCCGCAAAGGTCGTTTATTTATCCTCCGAAAAATTCACGAACGAATTTATTAATTCAATTCGTGATAATAAGGCTGGCGATTTTCGCAATAAATATCGAAATGTGGATGTTCTTCTGATAGATGATATTCAATTTCTTGCCGGAAAAGAACAAACTCAAGAGGAATTTTTCCATACGTTTAATACTCTTCATGAGGAAAGCAAACAAATTGTTATTTCGAGTGACCGGCCGCCAAAAGAAATACCGACTCTTGAAGACAGATTGCGATCCCGTTTTGAATGGGGACTAATCACTGATATTACCCCTCCTGACCTAGAAACTAGGATTGCAATTTTGCGGAAAAAGGCGAAGGCAGAGGGATTAGATATCCCAAATGAAGTTATGCTTTATATAGCAAATCAAATTGATTCAAACATACGTGAACTTGAAGGGGCGCTAATTAGGGTTGTTGCCTATTCATCCCTCATAAACAAAGATATTAATGCCGACCTTGCAGCTGAGGCTTTGAAAGACATAATACCAAGCTCTAAACCAAAAGTGATTACTATTCATGATATTCAAAAAGCGGTGGGCGAGCATTTTAATGTCAAACTGGAAGATTTTAAAGCAAAGAAAAGAACGAAATCAGTTGCGTTTCCAAGACAAATTGCCATGTATTTATCAAGGGAACTGACCGATTTCTCCTTGCCGAAAATTGGAGAGGAATTTGGTGGAAGAGATCATACAACAGTCATCCATGCTCATGAAAAAATTTCAAAACTGCTTGAGACAGATGCAACGCTTCAAAAACAGATAAAAGAGATTCACGAAATGTTAAAAGTTTAATAATGTGTATAACTTTCATTAACTTACACACAGTCTATCCACATGTGGATAGACTGTGTTTCCTTTAATAATCGAAGTTATCCACATATAAACAAGTCCTACTATTACTTCTATTATTTTTTAAGAAAAATAATAATAAAAAAATAGTATAAAAATGCCGAAACGGAGGATTAACAAATGAAATTTATAATCCAACGCGATCGTCTTGTTCAAAGCGTGCAAGATGTTATGAAAGCAATTGCTTCAAGAACAACAATTCCTATTCTTACAGGAATTAAAATTGTGGCAACTGAAAAAGGAGTAACTCTTACAGGAAGCGATTCAGATATTTCTATTGAATCTTTTATTCCGAAAGAAGAAGATGGTAATGAACTTGTTGAAATTAAAGAGCCCGGAGCGATTGTTTTACAAGCTCGTTTTTTCAGTGAAATTGTTAAAAAATTGCCGACTGAAACTGTTGATATCGAAGTTCAAAACCATTTACAAACCGTTATTCGTTCCGGAAAATCTGAATTTAATTTACATGGGTTAGATGCAGAAGAATATCCACATCTTCCGCAAATTAAAGAAGAAAATGTGTTTAGGATTCCTACAGACCTATTAAAAATGATGATTCGGCAAACTGTTTTTGCAGTGTCCACTTCAGAAACACGCCCAATTTTGACAGGTGTCAACTGGAAGATTGAAAATAACGAATTGACTTGTATTGCAACAGATAGCCATCGTCTTGCTTTAAGAAAAGCACAAATCGAAACAGAAAATAATGAATCATATAATGTTGTAATCCCTGGAAAAAGCTTAAACGAATTAAGCAAGATTCTTGATGATAGCAATGACCCAATTGATATTGTTATTACTGAAAATCAGGTACTATTTAAAGCGAAGCATTTACTATTCTTCTCACGCTTGCTGGAAGGAAACTATCCAGATACTTCCCGTTTAATCCCTACGGACAGCAAGACAGATGTAGTTGTAAATTTAAAAGAATTTTTACAGGCAATTGACCGTGCAGCATTATTAGCCCGTGACGACAGAAACAATGTCGTTAAGTTCTCAACGTTCGAAAGCCAATTGATTGAAATATCCTCCAATACTCCTGAAATCGGAAAAGTCGTTGAAGAAGTACAGGCTCAATCAATTGATGGAGAAGAATTGAAAATTTCCTTTAGTGCAAAATATATGATGGATGCTCTAAAAACGTTAGAAGGTACGGAAATTAAAATCAGCTTTACCGGAGCAATGCGCCCATTCTTAATTCGCCCAATAAATGATGATTCCATCCTGCAATTAATCTTGCCGGTTAGAACATATTAGAAAAATTTTAAAGCCGCCAGCCAACTGGTGGCTTTTTTATTATGAAAGCAATTCCGCAATATTAAAATTGAGACAATGAAACCTATTTCCATAATATGGTTGATAGTTTATAACTTATGCTTGTTTTTTGTGTAAAATAATTTTTTTTAGTAAAATAAAATATTAGATACAATTGCCGAAAGAGTGAAATGATGTTGAAAGAAATCAAAATTGAAACGGAATTTATTACATTAAGCCAATTTTTAAAGTTGGCTGATATCATACAGACCGGCGGAATGGCAAAATGGTTTTTAAGTGAACATGAAGTATACGTGAATGGTGAACAAGATCAAAGAAGAGGACGAAAATTAAGAGCAGGAGATGAAATAAATATACCAAATTTCGGAATATTCATCATAAAGCATTGATCAAAGGATGAAACGTAAATGTTTATTGAGGAGCTGTCTTTGAAAAATTATCGGAATTATGAGGAACTCGAAGCCCAATTTGAAAATAAAGTAAATGTTATTCTTGGTGAAAATGCCCAAGGGAAAACAAACGTTATGGAATCTATTTATGTATTGGCAATGGCCAAATCGCATCGCACCTCAAAAGATAAAGATCTTATTCGCTGGGATCAGGATTATGCTAAAATAGAAGGTAGGGTAAAGAAAAATCATGGTTCCCTGCCTATTCATTTGGTGATTTCCAAAAAAGGGAAAAAAGCAAAAGTAAACCATATCGAACAGCAAAAACTCAGCCAATATATTGGAAATATGAATGTTGTAATGTTTGCGCCTGAAGATCTCCATCTTGTAAAAGGGAACCCTCAAGTAAGGCGTCGTTTTATTGATATGGAAATTGGTCAAGTTTCAGCTGTTTACTTACATGAAATGAGCCAATATCAAAAAATATTACAACAGCGCAATCATTATTTAAAACTTTTGCAAACCCGAAAGCAAAACGATCAGGCGATTCTTGAAATACTGACGGAGCAATTTATTGGAATAGCGGTTCGGATTATCAAAAAGCGTTTCGAGTTTTTACAGCTTCTTCAAAACTGGGCAATGCCGATCCATAAAGGGATTTCAAGAGGGCTGGAAACGTTAAAAATTGAGTATAAACCATCGGTTGAAGTATCAGAAGACCAAGATTTGTCGAAAATGATAAAAGTATTTGAAGATAAATTTTTAAAAGTCAAAAATCGGGAAATAGAACGCGGAGTTTCACAGTTTGGTCCCCATCGGGATGACCTTCTTTTTTTTGTAAATGGCAGGGATGTACAAACATTTGGTTCGCAAGGACAGCAGCGGACAACAGCCCTGTCTGTGAAATTGGCAGAAATAGAGCTCATTCATTCGGAGATTGGCGAATATCCAATCTTGCTGTTGGATGATGTTCTCTCTGAGTTGGATAATTACCGCCAATCTCATTTGTTAAATACCATTCAAGGCAAGGTTCAGACGTTTGTTACAACGACAAGTGTTGATGGAATTGACCATCAAACTTTAAAAGAAGCTTCCACCTACAAAGTAGAAGCCGGGGTCATGAAACGGGTTCAATGAGGTGAGAAAATGTATCTGCATGCAGGAGAAAATATTCTTGTTAGAACGAAGGATATTATTGCAATTCTTGACAGAGAAAGCGTAAAATCCTGGCCTTAGGTGCAAGAGTTAATTGAAGAGCAGATGGAGCGAGTGATCGACTTCTCAAAAGGTTCTTTTTAATAATTCGTATTCACTTGTGAAAATATTTATTTTTCTCTTCTCGCCTCAAGGACATTGAAGAAAAAGTCCAGAGTGCTATCGATACAACAATAATTATTTTTATCTATATTCACTGACTTGTCCAACAGGCAAGTTTTTATAGAGGAAATCGAGAGTATGCAAATGAAAGTGTAGGTGATCGATGTGGCTATGGAGCATAATGCGATGGAAGAGCAAACGTATGATGCAAATCAGATACAAGTATTAGAAGGTCTTGAGGCTGTACGTAAGCGGCCGGGGATGTACATTGGATCAACAAGTGCAAAAGGCCTTCACCATCTTGTATGGGAAATTGTCGATAATAGCATTGACGAAGCATTGGCTGGTTATTGTACGGAAATTAATGTCACAATTGAAAAAGATAACAGTATCACCGTTGTAGATAACGGCCGCGGAATCCCTGTTGGCATCCAAGAAAAAATGGGCAGGCCTGCCGTTGAAGTTATTTTGACTGTGCTTCATGCCGGAGGAAAATTTGGCGGCGGCGGATATAAAGTATCTGGGGGACTCCATGGCGTTGGTGCTTCAGTTGTTAATGCCCTTTCTACTGAACTTGAAGTATTTGTTCATCGTGACGGTAAGATTCATTATCAGAAATATGAGCGCGGAGTACCCTGTGAAGATTTAAAAGTGATCGGGGAGACTGACCGGACTGGTACGACCATTCGTTTTAAACCGGACGGAGAAATTTTTACTGAAACGCTTGAATTTGATTATGAAACGCTGGCTAATCGTTTGCGAGAGCTTGCGTTTTTAAATCGCGGAATAAGAATCACAATTGAAGATAAACGCGTTGAAAATAAAAGAAATGAATATTATTACGAAGGCGGAATTAAATCATACGTTGAGCATTTAAACCGTACAAGAGAAGTCCTTCATGAAGAACCAATTTACATGGAGGGGGAAAAAGATGGTATTACTGTTGAAGTTGCCCTCCAATATAATGATGGCTTTACAAGCAATATTTATTCTTTTGCCAATAATATTCACACATATGAAGGCGGTACCCATGAGTCCGGTTTTAAAACAGCTTTAACGAGAGTGATAAATGATTATGCTAGAAAGTATGGAATCATTAAAGAAAACGATGCGAACCTTTCAGGGGAAGATGTGCGTGAAGGTTTGACAGCGATTGTCTCCATAAAACATCCAGATCCGCAATTTGAAGGGCAAACAAAAACCAAGCTTGGAAATTCGGAAGTTCGTGCCGTTACGGATACTATTTTTGCCGAAAACTTTGAAACATTTTTATTAGAAAACCCTTCCGTTGCCCGCAAAATTGTTGAAAAAGGACTAATGGCTGCAAGAGCTAGACTAGCAGCTAAAAAGGCCCGTGAGTTAACAAGACGCAAAAATGCATTGGATGTATCTAGCCTGCCGGGGAAACTGGCCGATTGCTCGTCGAAAGACCCTTCGATCAGTGAACTATATGTGGTAGAGGGTGATTCTGCGGGCGGTTCGGCAAAACAAGGACGTGACCGCCATTTCCAGGCTATATTGCCGTTGCGAGGAAAAATTTTGAATGTAGAAAAAGCAAGGCTTGATAAAATTCTTTCCAACAATGAAGTAAGAGCGATTATTACTGCTATCGGAACAGGAATCGGCGAAGATTTTGATATATCAAAAGCCCGTTACCATAAAATTGTGATCATGACAGATGCGGATGTTGATGGTGCTCATATTCGTACACTATTATTAACCTTTTTCTATCGGTATATGAGAAAAATTTTAGAAGCCGGTTACGTATACATTGCGCAGCCGCCTTTATATAAAATCCAGCAGGGAAAACGGATTGAGTACGCTTATAACGATCGACAGCTAGAAGAAATTTTATCTGAATTACCGTCACAGCCAAAACCGGGCATACAGCGTTATAAGGGTCTTGGAGAAATGAATCCGGAGCAGCTTTGGGAAACTACGATGAATCCTGAAACCCGTACTCTGCTCCAGGTCAGTCTTGAAGACGCGATTGAAGCAGATGAAACGTTTGAAATATTAATGGGTGATAAAGTAGAACCGAGACGCCAATTCATCGAAGAAAATGCTATTTATGTAAAGAATTTAGATATATAACATTTCAGGATAGAGGGGTTTCCGTCTATCCTGATTTTCTTCATTTTTAAGTAGAATCGGTCATGCTGCTTTCATAAGTTTCATGGTCAAGAAATACAGGTGCTAGTTTTTTGGCCGTCTCCAGCGCTTGTCGGGCCTGATCAAGGCTCTTTCACTTTTCTTACTTGCATCGTTGTCTTTAAAAGGAGGTTTCTCTCATATGGCTGAAACGCCTAATTCCCGTGTAAAAGAAATCAATATAAGCCAGGAAATGCGGTCATCATTCTTAGATTATGCGATGAGCGTTATTGTTTCACGCGCCCTTCCAGATGTTCGCGACGGTTTAAAACCCGTTCACCGCAGAATTTTATTTGCGATGCATGATCTTGGAATGCATGCGGACAAACCGTACAAAAAATCAGCCCGTATCGTCGGGGAAGTAATCGGAAAATACCATCCTCATGGCGACTCGGCTGTTTATGACTCGATGGTGCGGATGGCACAGGATTTTAACTACCGGTATATGCTTGTCGATGGTCATGGTAATTTCGGATCAGTGGACGGAGACGCTGCGGCAGCAATGCGTTATACGGAAGCGAGAATGTCCAAAATTTCGATGGAATTGCTTCGGGATATTAACAAAGATACGATTGACTACCAGGATAACTATGATGGTTCGGAAAAAGAACCGGTTGTTTTACCTTCCCGCTTTCCGAATCTTCTTGTGAACGGTGCTTCCGGAATTGCTGTCGGAATGGCAACGAACATTCCTCCTCACCAGCTTGGAGAAGTAATTGACGGGGTGTTAGCTTTAAGTAAAGATCCTGATATAACAATTCAAGAGCTTATGGAAGTCATTCCAGGACCGGATTTTCCGACTGCAGGTCTGATTCTCGGTAAAAGAGGAATCCGTAAAGCTTATGAAACAGGAAGAGGTTCCATCACTCTCCGGGCAAGAGTCGAAATTGAACAGAAATCTAATGGCAAAGAAGTTATTATTGTCAAAGAACTTCCTTACCAGGTGAATAAAGCGAAACTGATTGAAAAGATTGCGGAACTTGTCCGCGATAAAAAAATCGACGGTATTTCTGACTTGCGGGATGAATCAGACCGAAACGGAATGCGCATTGTTATCGAAGTCAGAAAAGACGCAAATGCAAATGTATTACTAAATAACTTGTACAAACAAACAGCATTGCAAACGAGTTTTGGCATTAACATGCTTGCATTAGTTGACGGACAGCCGAAAGTTTTGAATTTAAAACAATGCCTGCAGCATTACTTAGACCATCAAAAGGTTGTCATCCGCCGCAGAACAGAATTTGAGCTTCGTAAAGCAGAGGCGCGCGCCCATATTTTAGAAGGTTTGCGCATTGCCCTTGATCACCTTGACGAAGTGATTACTTTGATTCGTAATTCGCAAACGACTGATATCGCACGTGAAGGCTTGATGACACGATTTAATTTATCTGAAAAACAAGCACAAGCGATTTTGGATATGCGCCTACAGCGCTTAACCGGATTAGAACGCGAAAAAATTGAAGAAGAATATCAAAGCCTTGTTAAACTTATTGCCGAATTAAAAGCGATCCTTGCAGACGAAGAAAAGGTACTTGAAATTATTCGTGAAGAGCTAAGTGAAATTAAAGAACGATTCAATGATGAGCGCCGCACGGAAATCGTTGCCGGCGGAATCGAATTCATTGAAGATGAAGACTTAATCCCGCGTGAAAATGTTGTAATTACATTAACCCATAATGGTTATATTAAACGTCTTCCTGTATCAACCTATCGTGCCCAGAAGCGCGGCGGCCGGGGAATTCAAGGTATGGGAACGAATGAAGATGACTTTGTAGAGCATCTCATCACAACATCTACACACGATACGATTCTTTTCTTTACGAACAAAGGGAAAGTGTATCGTGCTAAAGGGTACGAAATTCCGGAGTTCAGCCGGACAGCAAAAGGAATCCCTATCGTCAACCTTCTGGAAGTCGATAAAGACGAATGGATTAACGCAATTATTCCTGTTGAAGAATTTGACGATAACTGGTTCTTATTCTTCACAACAAAAGAGGGAATATCTAAACGCTCTCCGCTGTCTTCATTTGCTCATATTAGAAACAATGGGTTAATTGCTTTAAACCTCCGTGAAGGAGATGAGTTAATCTCTGTAAGATTAACAGACGGCAGCAAACATATTATTATCGGAACGAAAAACGGCATGCTGATTCGCTTCCCTGAGACAGATGTCCGCTCAATGGGCCGGACTGCCACAGGCGTAAAAGGCATTAGCCTTGATGAAGGCGACGAGGTCATTGGAATGGAAGTTTTAGAAGAGAATAACGATATCTTAATTGTAACGAAAAACGGCTACGGGAAACGTACACCTGCCTCTGAATACCGTGTTCAGGGCAGAGGCGGCAAAGGAATTAAGACTTGCAATATAACCGAGAAAAATGGAAACCTTGTAGCGATGAAGGCAGTAACCGGTGAAGAAGATCTCATGCTGATCACGACAGGTGGTGTATTAATTCGCATAGATGTGGGTGGTATTTCGGTCATGGGTCGAAATACCCAAGGAGTTAAACTTATTCGTTTAGAAGAAGATGAAAACGAATATGTAGCAACCGTTGCCAAAGTGGAAAAGGAAGAAGAAAAAGAAGATGATGCGGTTGCAGAAGAAAGCAGCGCAATTGAATCCGAGGATAAGGAAAGTACTTCTGTTGAACATGATGAACAAGAATAAGCATGAGAGTAAGAGGAACGCAAATTTGTGTTCCTCTTTTTTGGTAAAATCATGTAAAATATAGTCAAAAAGACTTAAATTGCCGGGGTGGATTCAGTTGCGCGTAATGGTGAAAGAACTTCAGGAAGGCTGTATCTTGTCTGCGGATGTATACAGTAAAACGAACTGTCCAATCATGAAAAAAAACACTGTCTTAAACAACGAATTAATTAACATTTTAAAATTATTTTTAATTCATGATGTATATGTAGAAAAAACGCTAATAAATGGCATGCCCTTTACACCAATTGAAGTCCTGGAAGATCTGCCTGATTCAAAGGAGAAATCTGAACAAGCGGCATTGCGTTTAAGCGATATGTTTTTAAGGGCCGTAAAAGAGTACAAAAGAGAGTTCAAATCTTGGCAAGCAGGATTGCCGATAAATATTTCACGAATCAGGGAAATCATTTTACCGTTAATTGAAAAAGCGGAAACTTCAATATCTGAAATTTTTACACTTCATCATTTTTCAACAAAAGATGATTATATTTATCAGCACCCCGTGGCTGTTGCAATTTTGTCTGCGTTTATCGCTAAAAAATTGAATTACAATAAGGGGGATATTGTTCAAATTGCTCTTGCAGGATGTTTAGCTGATTGTGGCATGGCGAAATTAAGCAATGCTATTTTATTTAAAAAAACTTCTTTAACGGTCAATGAATTTGAAGAAATAAAAAAACACCCTACACTTAGCTACAAGATGGTTCAAAAAGTTTCTCTATTAAGAGATAGTACAAAATTAGCCATTGCTCAGCATCATGAAAGATTAGACGGAAGCGGTTATCCATTTGGTGAAAAAGGAAATAAAATTCATTTTTTCGCGAAAATTATCGGTACTGCTGATACTTTTCATGCGATGACCTCTGAACGCTTGTACAGAAGCAAACAACCGCCTTTTAAAGTTCTGGAAATGATGTCAGAAGATCAATTTGGGAAATTTGATCCCGTCATATTAAAAGCACTCATGTCAGGGATTATGAATTTTTCAAACGGAAGTAAAGTAATATTATCGGACGGTCAGGTAGGTAAAATTTTATTTATGGATGAAAAAGCTCCGACCCGTCCTTTAATTCAATTATTAAATTCAAATGAAATTATTGATTTAGGAAAGCATCGTCACTTATTTATTAACGAAGTTTTAACTGAAGCCATCCGATAGTGGTTGGTTTCAGTTATGATTAGGAACATAAATAAATTTTTTATAAAAAATATATTGACGATCCTATTTTATGATGTTAATATATAAATCGTTGTCGCCAATAATGCGATAACAAAAAGATACAAAAATGTTGACATAACATTTTGAGAATGTTATATTAATAAAGTCGCCTACAAGCGACAACTTAAATTGTTCCTTGAAAACTGAACAAACAAAAGCGTCAACGTTAATTATTTTATGAGCATATCTTACTCTTTTTTGGAGAGTTTGATCCTGGCTCAGGACGAACGCTGGCGGCGTGCCTAATACATGCAAGTCGAGCGGACTGATGGGAGCTTGCTCCCTGAAGTCAGCGGCGGACGGGTGAGTAACACGTGGGCAACCTGCCTGTAAGACCGGGATAACTTCGGGAAACCGGAGCTAATACCGGATAATCCTCTTTCCCGCATGGGAAAGAGCTGAAAGATGGCTTCGGCTATCACTTACAGATGGGCCCGCGGCGCATTAGCTAGTTGGTGAGGTAACGGCTCACCAAGGCGACGATGCGTAGCCGACCTGAGAGGGTGATCGGCCACACTGGGACTGAGACACGGCCCAGACTCCTACGGGAGGCAGCAGTAGGGAATCTTCCGCAATGGACGAAAGTCTGACGGAGCAACGCCGCGTGAGCGAAGAAGGCCTTCGGGTCGTAAAGCTCTGTTGTCAGGGAAGAACAAGTACCGTTCGAATAGGGCGGTGCCTTGACGGTACCTGACCAGAAAGCCACGGCTAACTACGTGCCAGCAGCCGCGGTAATACGTAGGTGGCAAGCGTTGTCCGGAATTATTGGGCGTAAAGCGCGCGCAGGCGGTTCCTTAAGTCTGATGTGAAAGCCCACGGCTCAACCGTGGAGGGTCATTGGAAACTGGGGAACTTGAGTGCAGAAGAGGAGAGCGGAATTCCACGTGTAGCGGTGAAATGCGTAGAGATGTGGAGGAACACCAGTGGCGAAGGCGGCTCTCTGGTCTGTAACTGACGCTGAGGCGCGAAAGCGTGGGGAGCGAACAGGATTAGATACCCTGGTAGTCCACGCCGTAAACGATGAGTGCTAAGTGTTAGAGGGTTTCCGCCCTTTAGTGCTGCAGCTAACGCATTAAGCACTCCGCCTGGGGAGTACGGCCGCAAGGCTGAAACTCAAAGGAATTGACGGGGGCCCGCACAAGCGGTGGAGCATGTGGTTTAATTCGAAGCAACGCGAAGAACCTTACCAGGTCTTGACATCCTCTGACAATCCTGGAGACAGGACGTTCCCCTTCGGGGGACAGAGTGACAGGTGGTGCATGGTTGTCGTCAGCTCGTGTCGTGAGATGTTGGGTTAAGTCCCGCAACGAGCGCAACCCTTGACCTTAGTTGCCAGCATTCAGTTGGGCACTCTAAGGTGACTGCCGGTGACAAACCGGAGGAAGGTGGGGATGACGTCAAATCATCATGCCCCTTATGACCTGGGCTACACACGTGCTACAATGGATGGTACAAAGGGCTGCGATGCCGCGAGGCTGAGCCAATCCCAAAAAACCATTCTCAGTTCGGATTGCAGGCTGCAACTCGCCTGCATGAAGCCGGAATCGCTAGTAATCGCGGATCAGCATGCCGCGGTGAATACGTTCCCGGGCCTTGTACACACCGCCCGTCACACCACGAGAGTCTGTAACACCCGAAGTCGGTGAGGTAACCGCAAGGAGCCAGCCGCCTAAGGTGGGACAGATGATTGGGGTGAAGTCGTAACAAGGTAGCCGTATCGGAAGGTGCGGCTGGATCACCTCCTTTCTAAGGATTATACGAAAAGCGAAGGCGACTGGTTAGCCTCGACAAGCGCTGGAGCTTCTGGCAGAAAAGTCCAAAAGACTTTGACAGAAGAAGCGAAGCGACTCGAGAGGCTAGGAGCCGTAGCTAGACATAACAACAGAATAGTTGATCGCTTTTGTTTGTTTAGTTTTGAGGGAACAATTCCTTCAATGAAATATAATTATCTGTTATGTGGGCCTATAGCTCAGCTGGTTAGAGCGCACGCCTGATAAGCGTGAGGTCGATGGTTCAAGTCCATTTAGGCCCACCATCTTAATAACGGGGCCTTAGCTCAGCTGGGAGAGCGCCTGCTTTGCACGCAGGAGGTCAGCGGTTCGATCCCGCTAGGCTCCACCAATTCGTTCTTTGAAAACTAGATAATGTGAAGAAGGCAAAAGAAGAACCGAGTATCGCCATTTTAGGTTTCAAACCTTGAAGGTTAAGTTAGAAAGGGCGCACGGTGGATGCCTTGGCACTAGGAGCCGATGAAGGACGGGACTAACACCGATATGCTTCGGGGAGCTGTAAGTAAGCATTGATCCGGAGATTTCCGAATGGGGAAACCCCCTATCCGTAATGGGATAGGATCCTAGCCTGAATCCATAGGGCTAGGAGGGCAGACCCGGGGAACTGAAACATCTAAGTACCCGGAGGAAGAGAAAGCAAACGCGATTCCCTGAGTAGCGGCGAGCGAAACGGGAACAGCCCAAACCAGGAGGCTTGCCTCCTGGGGTTGTAGGACACTCAACATGGAGTTACAAAGGAACGGAGTAGACGAAGAGGTCTGGAAAGGCCCGTCAGAGAAGGTAATAACCCTGTAGTCGAAACTTCGTTCCCTCCTGAGTGGATCCTGAGTACGGCGGGACACGTGAAATCCCGTCGGAAGCAGGGAGGACCATCTCCCAAGGCTAAATACTCCCTAGTGACCGATAGTGAACCAGTACCGTGAGGGAAAGGTGAAAAGCACCCCGGGAGGGGAGTGAAAGAGAACCTGAAACCGTGTGCCTACAAGTAGTCAGAGCCCATTCATGGGTGATGGCGTGCCTTTTGTAGAATGAACCGGCGAGTTACGATCACATGCAAGGTTAAGTCGAAGAGACGGAGCCGCAGCGAAAGCGAGTCTGAATAGGGCGAATGAGTATGTGGTCGTAGACCCGAAACCAGGTGATCTACCCATGTCCAGGGTGAAGTCCAGGTAACACTGGATGGAGGCCCGAACCCACGCACGTTGAAAAGTGCGGGGATGAGGTGTGGGTAGCGGAGAAATTCCAATCGAACTTGGAGATAGCTGGTTCTCTCCGAAATAGCTTTAGGGCTAGCCTCAAGTGTGAGAGTCTTGGAGGTAGAGCACTGTTTGGACTAGGGGCCCTCATCGGGTTACCGAATTCAGACAAACTCCGAATGCCAAAGACTTATCCTTGGGAGTCAGACTACGAGTGATAAGATCCGTAGTCAAAAGGGAAACAGCCCAGACCACCAGCTAAGGTCCCAAAGTATACGTTAAGTGGAAAAGGATGTGGAGTTGCTTAGACAACCAGGATGTTGGCTTAGAAGCAGCCACCATTTAAAGAGTGCGTAATAGCTCACTGGTCGAGTGACTCTGCGCCGAAAATGTACCGGGGCTAAACGTATCACCGAAGCTGTGGGTGGACACCGTTTGGTGTCCGCGGTAGGAGAGCGTTCTAAGGGCGTTGAAGCTAGACCGGAAGGACTGGTGGAGCGCTTAGAAGTGAGAATGCCGGTATGAGTAGCGAAAGATGGGTGAGAATCCCATCCACCGAATGCCTAAGGTTTCCTGAGGAAGGCTCGTCCGCTCAGGGTTAGTCGGGACCTAAGCCGAGGCCGAAAGGCGTAGGCGATGGACAACAGGTTGATATTCCTGTACCACCTCTTTTCCGTTTGAGCGATGGGGGGACGCAGGAGGATAGGGCAAGCGCGCTGCTGGATTAGCGCGTCCAAGCAGTTAGGCCGCTAACGAGGCAAATCCCGTTAGCAGAAGGCGGAGCTGTGACGGCGAGGGAAATGTAGTACCGAAGTTCCTGATTCCACACTGCCAAGAAAAGCCTCTAGCGAGGAAAAAGGTGCCCGTACCGCAAACCGACACAGGTAGGCGAGGAGAGAATCCTAAGGTGAGCGAGAGAACTCTCGTTAAGGAACTCGGCAAAATGACCCCGTAACTTCGGGAGAAGGGGTGCTTTTCTGGGTGCATAGCCCGGAAAAGCCGCAGTGAATAGGCCCAGGCGACTGTTTAGCAAAAACACAGGTCTCTGCGAAGCCGCAAGGCGAAGTATAGGGGCTGACGCCTGCCCGGTGCTGGAAGGTTAAGAGGAGGGGTTAGCTAAAAGCGAAGCTCTGAATCGAAGCCCCAGTAAACGGCGGCCGTAACTATAACGGTCCTAAGGTAGCGAAATTCCTTGTCGGGTAAGTTCCGACCCGCACGAAAGGCGTAACGATCTGGGCACTGTCTCAACGAGAGACTCGGTGAAATTATAGTACCTGTGAAGATGCAGGTTACCCGCGACAGGACGGAAAGACCCCGTGGAGCTTTACTGCAGCCTGATATTGAATTTTGGTACAGCTTGTACAGGATAGGTAGGAGCCTGAGAAGCCGGAGCGCCAGCTTCGGTGGAGGCGTCGGTGGGATACTACCCTGGCTGTATTGAAATTCTAACCCGCGCCCCTGATCGGGGCGGGAGACAGTGTCAGGTGGGCAGTTTGACTGGGGCGGTCGCCTCCTAAAAAGTAACGGAGGCGCCCAAAGGTTCCCTCAGAATGGTTGGAAATCATTCGCAGAGTGTAAAGGCATAAGGGAGCTTGACTGCGAGACCTACAAGTCGAGCAGGGACGAAAGTCGGGCTTAGTGATCCGGTGGTTCCGCATGGAAGGGCCATCGCTCAACGGATAAAAGCTACCCCGGGGATAACAGGCTTATCTCCCCCAAGAGTCCACATCGACGGGGAGGTTTGGCACCTCGATGTCGGCTCATCGCATCCTGGGGCTGTAGTCGGTCCCAAGGGTTGGGCTGTTCGCCCATTAAAGCGGTACGCGAGCTGGGTTCAGAACGTCGTGAGACAGTTCGGTCCCTATCCGTCGCGGGCGCAGGAAATTTGAGAGGAGCTGTCCTTAGTACGAGAGGACCGGGATGGACGCACCGCTGGTGTACCAGTTGTCTTGCCAAAGGCATAGCTGGGTAGCTATGTGCGGACGGGATAAGTGCTGAAAGCATCTAAGCATGAAGCCCCCCTCAAGATGAGATTTCCCATAGCGTCAAGCTAGTAAGATCCCTGAAAGATGATCAGGTTGATAGGTCTGAGGTGGAAGCGTGGCGACACGTGGAGCTGACAGATACTAATCGATCGAGGGCTTAACCAAATTAAAAAGCGGAAGAAGTCCGCAAATGATACTCGTTGTTCTTCACTTCTTCATAACATTATCTAGTTTTGAGAGAATGAAATCTCAAATGAATAGGTCTGGTGGCGATGGCGAGAAGGTCACACCCGTTCCCATACCGAACACGGAAGTTAAGCTTCTCAGCGCCGATGGTAGTTGGGGCATTGCCCCTGCGAGAGTAGGACGCTGCCAGGCAAAATGAAAGAACAACCAAAATCGGTTGTTCTTTTTATATTTTGAAAGATGAAAAATCGCAAACCTAATCTTATCAAAAACCACCTAAGTTAGCTCTTTATCCTGTACTTACATAAAGCCATTACAGAACTTCTTTTCATAAAAATCTAACCAATTCAGAACACATTCAAAAGTCCTTCGGAGCCTAGCCAAATTTTAGTCCATATCTTAACTCACCTTTTACTATTTAAAAACTGATATATTAAAAAAGGTGTTTTTTCAATCGAAATATTTAAAAATGATTGGATTAAGGGATAATCTTGATTGGGCATCATTTTGATCAGCTCGCTCCACCATTCTGTTTCATACCGTGAAATCATACTTAAGTTATATAAAAGTAAATAGTGAATAAGAAGTTCAGGAAAATGAAAAAGTCGGCTTTTATTCAACGGAAGAGAATAACATCCTTCCCGAAAGTTGAATTTTATCGGAGCAGGGTCATAACTAGGGTTCATCTCAAGCACTAGCTCGAAAAAATCTCCTTCTCGATCTATAAATGAGGCTTGGACAGCTGACCTTGATTGATAAAAATCTATAAATCGATTTTTGGACATGTGAAAAGAGTCAAGAATTTTCTTAGGGATAAGATAATGACTGTCTTGCATAGAAATTTTTAAGAAAGTTTCCTCCCCTTTAAATTGTGTGAACAAATCGGAAAGCTCAGGTATTTGTTTTAATAAATCTCCCATTGTTGCTTTATCGCCTTCCAAATGTTTCATGTGAAACATCTTGTCAACCATCAGCGGGAAAAGACCGCTTCTTTGAAACTTTACTTCATCTTGAAAAAAACTGTAATGTTGTTTCTTCCGTTTTCGGGTTGATACTCCATGAGCGAGAACTGCTGTTGTTTCAGGATAATTCGGGTCCGTTGTTAAAATACACGCCTTTATTAGGTGAACGAGTCCATAAAATAATAAAACCGGCTTGATCATTAGCGGGGATTTAGCTGCTTGTTCATAATAAACTTGGGCATGTTCTAAATAATAAAGAAAGGGGTAACAGTTCTCATAACTTTTTTGTTCTGGATTTTCAATTTTCAATTCAATGTAGTTTTTCTTCAAAAAATTCTGCGTTGAAGAAGCAGAAAAAAAATATGAAAAATTGTTCCAGTCTTTAAAAGAAAATAGCACAATTGAAACCTCCGATTTTTTTGAAAAATCAAACTTATTTCAGCGTTCTTGACAGTATTTTAACCAATTGATAACCTACAAATAATATTTTCTTGTCCAGGGGGTTAAATACTATGTGGGAAAATAAGTTTGTAAAAGAAGGGTTAACGTTTGATGATGTCCTTTTAATCCCGGCAAAATCTGAAGTGCTTCCTCGTGATGTGAATCTTCAAGTTGAATTGTCGGAGAAAATCAAATTGAATATCCCAATCATCAGTGCTGGCATGGATACGGTAACTGAGGCAGAATTAGCTATTGCCATGGCTCGGCAGGGAGGACTCGGGATTATTCATAAAAACATGTCAATTGAGCAGCAGGCAGATCAGGTAGATAAGGTAAAACGCTCAGAGAGCGGTGTAATAACAGATCCGTTTTTCTTAACTCCTGATCATCAAGTTTACGATGCAGAGCACCTTATGGGTAAATACCGCATTTCCGGAGTTCCGATAGTGAATAATGAAGAAGAACAAAAATTAGTCGGAATTATCACAAACCGTGATATGCGTTTTATCCAAGACTACTCCATGAAAATTTCTGATGTGATGACAAAAGAAAATCTTGTTACGGCACCAGTAGGCACTGCATTAGCCGAAGCTGAAAAAATCCTTCAAAAGCATAAAATTGAAAAGCTCCCACTAGTAGACGAGAAAGGTGTATTAAAAGGCCTTATTACGATAAAAGATATTGAAAAAGTTATTGAGTTTCCTAACTCAGCTAAAGATGCAAAAGGAAGGCTTTTAGTAGGGGCTGCAGTCGGTGTAACGAAGGATACGATGAAGAGGGTTGAAAAACTTGTAGATGCGAATGTTGATGTCATTGTGGTTGACACAGCCCATGGCCATTCTAAAGGTGTATTAGATACTGTAAAAGAGATAAGAAAAGCATATCCTGATTTAACGATCATTGCAGGAAATGTGGCTACTGCAGAAGGAACAAGAGATTTAATTGAAGCCGGAGCTGATATTGTAAAAGTAGGAATTGGGCCAGGCTCTATTTGTACCACTCGTGTAGTGGCAGGTGTCGGTGTACCTCAAATTACAGCTGTGTATGATTGTGCAACAGAAGCAAGAAAATATGGAAAAGCCATTATTGCTGACGGAGGAATTAAATATTCCGGCGACATTGTAAAAGCTCTCGCAGCAGGGGGGCATGCTGTCATGCTTGGAAGCCTCCTTGCCGGTGTTTCTGAAAGCCCTGGGGAAACGGAAATATATCAAGGCCGTCGCTTTAAAGTATACCGAGGAATGGGCTCTGTAGCTGCAATGGAAAAAGGTTCAAAAGACCGATATTTCCAAGAAGATAATAAGAAATTTGTACCGGAAGGAATTGAAGGACGCGTTCCTTACAAAGGACCTCTTGCGGATACGATTTATCAGCTAGTTGGTGGACTTCGGGCTGGCATGGGCTATTGCGGAGCAAAAAATCTAAAAGATTTAAGAGAAAATGCTCAGTTCATCCGTATGACCGGGGCTGGATTAAGAGAGAGCCATCCGCACGATGTTCAAATTACAAAGGAAGCTCCGAATTACTCATTATCTTAATAACAAAATGGGGGAAGAATTTATCTTCCCTCTTTTTTATTTTAGAAAATTGATAGTAGTGCCCTTGCTTCGTACTGCTTATCATTTGCCCGATACATAAATTGGCAGAAATAATAGGAAATTAATCTGTCTATCCATTCGAATAGAGTTATGTTAAAATTACGAAAGTGTAATAAAACGTTGGAGGGCATTACTGTGAACAAACATTTCTATCGTAAAACGGTTGCGATCATGATGACTGCTCTGTTGTTCTTTGCCATTTTTTCAGGTAACAACAAAGCAGAAGCAGAAGCAGAAGATGCTTTAAATATTCATGCAAATGCTGCTATTTTAGTAGATGCAAAAACAGGAAGAGTTTTATACCAAAAGAATGCTGACACTGTACTTGGAATTGCCAGCATGACGAAAATGATGACAGAGTATATTCTGCTACAAGCGATAAAAGAAGGAAAGGTTAAATGGGACCAGGAATATTCTGTGAGTGATTATGTATATAAACTTTCTCAGAACCGGTCATTGTCAAATGTTCCTTTACGGCGCGACGGCAAATACAAGGTACGTGAATTATATGAAGCCATGACGATCTATTCTGCGAATGGTGCAACTGCAGCGCTTGCAGAAATCATTGCCGGTTCTGAAAAGAATTTTGTAAAAATGATGAATGAAAAAGCAAAAGAACTTGGTTTGAAAGATTACAAGTTTGTCAACGCTACAGGTTTAAATAACCGTGATTTAAATGGCCAGCAACCTACGGGAGGGCCTGATGAAGAAAATGTTATGTCTGCCCGGGCTACGGCAAAATTGGCTTATCATTTAATTAATGAATTCCCTGAAGTATTAAAAACGGCAAGTACTCCAACTAAGAAATTCAGGGAAGGCACAAAAGATGAAATTAAGATGGATAACTGGAACTGGATGCTTCCTGGCCTTGTGTATGGTTATGAGGGAATGGACGGGCTTAAAACAGGTACGACTGATTTTGCCGGATATTGTTTTACTGGTACGGCAAGCCGTGATGGAAAACGATTCATTACTGTTGTTATGAATGCGAAAGATGCAAGCGGCAAAGGCAGCTATAAAGCACGATTTGATGAAACAAGAAAATTGTTGGATTATGCCTTTACAAATTTTACAGAGGAAGAAATTGTTCCGAAAAATTATCAGGTAAAAGGAAAGAAGACATTGCCGGTTGATAAGGGGAAAGAAGATCACGTTAAAATCCAAACGAAAGATGCAATAAAGATGGTTATAAAAAAAGAGGAAAAAGCAAACTTCAAGCCAGTTTTAGTGATTGACAAAAAGAAATTAGATAAAAATGGAAAATTGATGGCTCCGATTAAAAAAGGGGAGAAAGTCGGTTATCTTACATTAGAGTCTAAAAATGGGGATCTTGGCTATTTAACAGATGATGGAAAGATTAAAGTCGATGTAGTGGCTGCTGAAACAGTTGAAAAAGCAAACTGGTTTGTATTAATGATGCGCGGAATCGGCGGATTTTTTGGAGATGTATGGGGAAGTGTTTCCTCTACAGTCAAGGGTTGGTTTTAATTACAAGGGTCTCTTGGTCTTGACAGGAGACCCTTTTTGGTGTTTATTTTCATTATGGAATATTTCCGATTTTATTCGTTTAATTTTCTTTTTTGAAATAAGGAGTGTTAGTACAACCCAGTCGTTGGGCACCATAAGGGGGAAGAAGAATGAAAACAGGTACAGATCGAGTCAAACGCGGAATGGCTGAAATGCAAAAAGGCGGCGTCATTATGGACGTTGTAAATGCTGAGCAGGCGAAAATTGCCGAAGAAGCCGGTGCTGTTGCAGTTATGGCTTTAGAACGCGTTCCTTCTGATATCCGTGCGGCAGGCGGTGTAGCAAGAATGGCTGATCCGCGCATTGTAGAGGAAGTTATGAATGCAGTTTCCATCCCTGTAATGGCAAAAGCACGCATCGGACATATTGTTGAAGCACGTGTGCTTGAAGCTATGGGAGTTGACTATATTGATGAAAGTGAAGTGCTTACTCCTGCTGATGAAGAGTTTCATCTAAATAAAAAAGAGTTTACTGTTCCATTTGTTTGCGGCTGCCGTGATCTTGGCGAAGCAGCACGCCGCATTGGGGAAGGGGCTTCCATGCTTCGGACAAAAGGTGAGCCCGGAACAGGAAATATTGTGGAAGCAGTGCGCCACATCCGTAAAGTAAATGCTCAGGTACGCAAAGTTGTCAGCATGAATGAAGACGAGCTTATGACAGAAGCTAAGCTTTTAGGTGCTCCTTATGAAATCCTATTAGAAATCAAGCGACTTGGCCGTCTTCCGGTTGTTAATTTTGCAGCAGGCGGTGTTGCGACTCCTGCTGATGCTGCTTTAATGATGCAGCTCGGCGCAGATGGAGTGTTCGTTGGTTCAGGTATCTTTAAATCAGAAAATCCAGCTAAATTTGCAAGAGCGATTGTAGAAGCAACAACTCATTATCAGGACTATGAGTTGATTGCCGAACTTTCAAAAGGATTGGGAACCCCAATGAAAGGTATTGAAATTTCTACATTAGCACCTGAAGCTCGGATGCAAGACCGAGGCTGGTAAGGAGTCTAAAAATGGTGAAAATTGGTGTTTTAGGCTTGCAAGGCGCTGTTCGTGAACATGTCCGCTCGATTGAAGAATCAGGCGCTGAAGCAGTCATTATTAAACGAAAAGAGCAGCTGGCTGATGTGGATGGGCTTATTCTTCCGGGTGGAGAAAGTACGACAATGCGCCGTTTGATCGATAAGTACGGTTTTATGGATGAATTAAAAGAGTTTGCCCGGCAAGGAAAACCAATGTTCGGAACCTGTGCTGGTTTGATTCTTTTAGCTAAAAAAATTGTTGGTTACGATGAGCCCCATCTGGGAGTTATGGATGTTGTCGTTGAGCGCAATTCTTTCGGCCGCCAGCGCGAGAGTTTTGAAGCTGAACTTGATATAGCTGGTGTCGCAGAAGATTTTACAGCTGTATTTATTCGTGCACCTCATATTGTTGAAGCAGGGGAAAATGTTGAAATTTTAGCTAAGCATAATGGCCGCATTGTAGCGGCAAGGGATGGGCAGTTTCTTGGATGTTCTTTCCACCCAGAGTTAACAGATGATCATCGTTTCACACAATATTTTATTAATATGGTGAAAGAAGCTAAAAAAACTCAACCAGTATAAATTGGTTGCATCATGCTCATAATTGTAGTACATTATGTATTAAATAAAATTTTTAATAAGCGAAAGCAATGAGAGGAACTAGTAGCAAGCTGGATTTCTAAAGAGAGCCGGTGGCTGGTGCGAACCGGTGAATGAAAGTTGTGAATCCATCCTCGAGCAAAGTATAGAACGCCTCACGGCTAGTAAATACTTTCGGTTTCAGCCGTTATCAATGTAAGTGGAAGGCGAAATGATGCCTTCAACTAGGGTGGCAACGCGGGTAACTCTCGTCCCTTTTTGGGGACGGGAGTTTTTTATTTTATAAAATCGAACAATGCACACACAGCTATTCTTAAAGGAGGACTTTTATATGCTCGATTTAAAATATTTAAGAGCAAATTTTGCGGAAGTAAAAAAATTGCTTCAGCACCGCGGCGAAGATTTAACCGATTTAGGGAAGTTTGAAGAGCTGGATAAAAAACGACGCGAGCTGATTGTTGAAAGTGAACAGCTAAAAAGCAAGCGCAATGAAGTATCACAGCAGGTTGCTCAGCTTAAGCGTGAAAAACAAGATGCCGAACATCTTATTAAAGAGATGAGAGAAGTAGGTGAAAAAATTAAAGCATTAGACGATGAACTTCGAACAGTGGAAGAATCGCTGGAAAAGCTATTATTAAGCATTCCGAATATTCCTCATGAAAGTGTTCCTGTAGGGGAATCAGAAGATGATAATGTAGAAGTTCGAAAATGGGGAGAAGTTCCGCAATTTGATTTTGAAGTGAAACCGCACTGGGAAATTGCCGACCAACTTGGAATCCTTGATTTTGAGCGTGCAGGAAAAGTAACTGGAAGCCGCTTTGTTTTCTATAAAGGATTAGGTGCCCGGCTGGAGCGAGCTTTGTTTAATTTCATGCTTGATCTTCATACAGAAGAACACGGGTATCAAGAAGTTCTTCCACCATATTTAGTCAATCGCGCCAGCATGACAGGAACAGGCCAGCTTCCTAAGTTTGAAGAAGATGCATTCTTAATTGAAAGTGAAGATTATTTCTTAATTCCGACAGCAGAAGTACCTGTAACGAATTTGCATCGCGATGAGATTTTAAATGTTGATAATCTGCCAATTAATTATGCAGCATTTAGTGCATGTTTCCGTTCTGAAGCGGGTTCTGCGGGCCGTGATACACGCGGTTTGATTCGTCAGCATCAATTTAATAAAGTAGAGCTTGTAAAATTTGTAAAACCTGAAGATTCTTATGATGAATTGGAAAAATTGACTGGCCACGCAGAAAGAGTATTGCAATTGCTTGGATTGCCATACCGTGTTATGAGCATGTGTACAGGAGATCTAGGATTTACTGCAGCGAAAAAATATGATATTGAAGTTTGGCTGCCAAGCTATAATACGTATCGTGAAATTTCTTCTTGCAGTAATTTTGAAGCCTTCCAGGCGCGCAGGGCAAATATTCGTTTCCGCCGCGAACCGAAATCAAAACCGGAGTATGTGCATACATTAAACGGTTCCGGACTTGCGATAGGACGAACGGTTGCAGCTATTTTGGAAAATTATCAGCAAGAAGACGGTACAGTTATCATTCCAGAAGTACTGCGTCCATATATGGGCAACCGGGAAGTCATTGCACCGAAAAATTAAAAAAAATCCGGGCGGGGGAAACCCGCTCGGAAAAAATCATTAAATAATTGTTGACTTGTTTATCACACTATGCTATATTATTTGGTGTCGATATGGAGGAATACCCAAGTCTGGCTGAAGGGATCGGTCTTGAAAACCGACAGGGGTGTAAAAGCCCGCGGGGGTTCGAATCCCTCTTCCTCCACCATTATCGAATTTGCAATACCACAGCGCATAAAAATTGGAGATTAAAATTCGTTACAAAATTTTGTAACGAATTTTTTTTATACAAAAAACGTGCACGGAGTTTTAAATTAAAAGCCAAAGGGTCAGACCCCATAATAACAATATATAGGAAATGTGCTATATATTGTTATTATGGGGTCTGACCCTTATGAGACATCCTCTTATCGTTTTATTAACTGTGACTGTTTTAAAATGTAGGAAATTCGTTCAACAATTGGCTCAATTGAACTTTCATCTTCAATAATATCATAATCGCTTATGTTTATGCGAAGAACTGGGCATGCATTAAATGTGTTGATCCAATTTTCATAGCGTTCATGCATTTCTTTCCAATATTCAACCGGTGTTTGCTGTTCCATAGGCCGGCCCCGTTCTTTTATCCGGGTTAATATATCATCAAAAGAACCTTCAAGATAAATTAATAAATCCGGGTGTGGAAAGTATGGAGTCATTACCATCGCTTCAAATAAGCTTCTATATGTCTCATAATCAACTTTTGACATTGTTCCTTTTTCATAATGCATTCTTGCAAAAATCCCGGTATCTTCATAGATGGATCTGTCCTGAACAAAACCGCCTCCGTATTCGAAGATGCGTTTTTGCTCTTTGAAACGTTCTGCCAGAAAGTAAATTTGTAAATGGAAGCTCCAGCGTTTAAAATCAGCGTAAAATTTATCTAAATATGGATTTGTGTCTACTTTTTCAAAAGAGGTGCGGAACCCTAAAGCATTTGCCAGGGCTTTTGTCATCGTAGATTTGCCGACCCCAACCGTTCCGGCTATCGTAATGACTGCATTTGACGGTATATTATATTTCGTTCGAAGTTCCATGTTCAAAGACTCCTTTTTTAAGTAATGTAGACAATTTTTTTATGATATAGTTCAAATCATCTGGGTTATTTACGAAATCCAGTTTGTCGCCGTTAAACCGTAATACTGGAATGTCGGGGTTTTGTTTTTCAAAATTGTTTATGGCATTTTCGTAATCGATGGATAATTGCTCTAAATAGATCGGGCTGATATTTTTTTCAATTTCGCGCCCTCTTATTTTGATTCTCTTTAGAAGAGTATCGAGACTCGCACGCAAATAAATAATGACATTTGGTTTTGGCATATCTTCTGTTAAGATTTGATAAATCTTAAAATACTTTTGATACTCGTGCTTACTCAATGTCCGCTGTGCAAAAATAAGGTTTTTAAATATATGGTAATCGGCTACTACCGGTTTCTTGTTCTTGAGATAATGGGCATTAATGTCACTCAGCTGTTTATAGCGGTTGCAGAGAAAAAACATTTCTGTTTGAAAACTCCACTCCTCAATGTTTTCATAAAATTTTCCGAGGAAAGGATTTTCATCAACGATTTCTTTTAATAATGCGAATTGAAAATGTTCGGAAATCGCTCTTGCAAGAGATGTTTTTCCTACGCCAATAGGCCCTTCAACGGTTATAAATGGCGTTCCCCCCACTGTTTGTCCCCCTCTCTTTTGTTACTGTTCTTAGGCATACTTTGCATGAATTATTTTTGAAATATTCTAACATGCTGTCATTCCAAACGACACAAAAAGTATTTTAACATAATCAGAGTGGAAGGGATATGGAATAGTTAGAGGAAAAAATAAAAGCTGCCGAAAAGGATACGCAGCTAAGAACGAGTTGATTTTTTCTGGTTTTGTTTTTAAGTTGGTCTTTTTACAACATTAAAATTATCTATAATGAGCAGCCAATTTTGCGGAAACGATAGCCCCAATTTCCAATAACTCATTCCTCTTAGTTTCAATTCTTTTATTAGATCGAATTTTGCTTGAATGGAGCGGGCGTCTTCAAACCATACTTCATGCCTCTTTCCTTCTTCATTAACATAACGAAAGAAGGGGGCCTGTGCTCTTGTATCATATTGAATAGGGACATTGTAGCGGGCTGCAAGCTGGATTGCTTGCTGTGGGCTGACTGCTTTGGCAACGGTGCCTTTTACAAATGGTAGAGTCCAGTCGTAGCCATATAAATTTTGCCCCATTAAAATTTTTGAAGACGGCATCTCACTGACAGCATATTCGAGCACTCTTCTGACAGGGCCAATCGGTGAGACAGCCATCGCCGGACCTCCGCTGTATCCCCATTCGTATGTCATAATCACGACAAAATCGACAATTTCTCCATGTGCCTTATAATCATGCGCCTCATACCAGCGCCCCTTTTGTCCGGCGCTTGTTTTAGGGGCAAGTGCAGTTGAAATTAACCAGCCTTCTTGCTTAAAACGGTCTCGTGCCTTCCGAAGGAAACGATTGTAAGCTTCTCGGTCAGCAGGCCTTAAGTACTCAAAATCAAAGTGAATATCCCGGAATCCGTATTTTTTTGCGGTTGCAACAATATTATTTAAGAACTTATTTTGGATATTCATATCGTTTAACAAAATCCGGCCTAATTCATCATTGAATTGGTCATTTTCCTGATTTGTGATAACCATCATAAGCACATTGTTATTTGCCCTGGCAATAGCAGGGAAATTATTCAACAGTGGCTCCTTTAGGGATCCGTCCCTCAAAGCTTGAAAGCTGAATGGAGCAAGATAGGTTAAATAAGGTGCCGCTTCCCTCGCGCTGTTTTCTAATATTGGTGCAACAGATGTACCCCTTGGTTCGACATACCCGTTAAATTCTGCCCTTGGTTTTAGTCCCTGGGGGATATAGAGGCGGAACCCAATTTGCAGCGGCTGATTAAGTGAAATACGATTTACGTTGGCAAGTTCTTGAACAGAAATGTTAAATTTTCGGGAGATGGACCAAAGGCTGTCGCCTGGCTGCACCCAGTAAAACCTTCCGATAATTGGGACAACCAATGTCTGTCCAACAACTAGGTTATTTGGGTTTGGTATCTCATTTGCTTTTATTATGTCATCAACGGTAGTTCCGTATGTTTGCGCAATCTCGAATAACGTCTGATTTTGCTGGACTACATGAATTTGCATGCTCTTCCCTCCCTGAGAAATAAACGCTACAATCATCTTATGAACATGCTAGGGAAGAAATAACAAGGCAGGCGAAATTTCTATATTTAAAGGCAAACCGTATGCAAAGCATTTTTTAATATGAAAGTAAGCAAGAAGGGATTTAAATGATGAATGACATTTATGAACAAGATAAATATTTTATGAAACAGGCAATTGAGGAAGCAAAGAAAGCAGAAAAAATAGAAGAGGTGCCGATTGGAGCTGTTATTGTATTAGATGGCCAAATCATTGCCCGGGCCCATAATTTGCGGGAAAAAAAACAGAATGCGATAGCCCATGCCGAGCTTCTTGCGATTGCCAAGGCGTGCAAGGCACTCGGTACGTGGAGGCTTGAGAATGCGGTGCTGTATGTTACGTTAGAGCCTTGTGCCATGTGTTCCGGTGCCATTATCCAGTCAAGAATAAGCAAAGTGGTATACGGCGCAAGTGACCCTAAGGGCGGTTGTGCCGGAACGTTTATGAATTTGCTTCAGGACACTCGTTTTAATCATCAAAGTGAAGTGGTTGCTGGCGTTCTTGAACAAGAATGCGGACAATTGCTTACAGACTTTTTCCGAAAGATCCGTGAGAGGAAAAAGCTAGAGAAAAAACAGCAGAAAAACAGCAAGTTGGCTGAAGATACAGGAATTGACAATGAATAAGCATTGCTTTTTCTATTGAAACTTAGTATACTAATAAATGCGTCACATATGGCGCAACTTAATAAGGTATCAACTTTGCCGTGCTAAGCGGGGAGGTAGCGGTGCCCTGTACTCGCAATCCGCTCTAGCGAGGCTGAATCCCTTCCTTAGGCTGCCATACTGTAGGGCCTGCCTTAAGTAAGTGGTGTTGACGCCCGGGTCCTGCGCAATGGGAATCCATGAACCATGTCAGGTCCGGAAGGAAGCAGCATTAAGTGGACGCTCCCATGTGCCGCAGGGTTGCCTGGGCCGAGCTAACTGCTTAAGTAACGCTTATGGGTGTCAGTCGACGGAAGGTGCACGGCAGTTATACATAAAGCGACAACTCATCCTGTATGCAGGATGAGTTTTTTCATTATTATTGTGATTAGATGCTTTTCAAATGAAATTGCACTTTCGCTTTGTAAAAGTTAAATTAATTACGTTATAATAGGGAGGATACAAAATGGAAGGGGGCGGTGTCACTTGAGTTATCAAGCTTTATATCGTGTTTGGCGTCCACAGACTTTTCTTGACGTAGTCGGACAGGAACATGTTACGAAGACATTGCAAAACGCCCTGCTTCAGCAAAAAATTTCGCATGCTTATCTTTTTTCAGGGCCCCGGGGAACTGGGAAAACTAGTGCTGCAAAAATTCTCGCAAAAGCTGTGAACTGTGAACGGGCGCCAGTCCATGAACCGTGCAATGAATGCCCTGCCTGCAAAGGGATAACCGATGGTTCAATTCCTGATGTGATTGAAATTGATGCTGCGTCCAACAATGGGGTAGAAGAAATCCGTGATATTCGCGATAAAGTAAAATATGCACCAAGTGTTGTAAAATACAAAGTTTACATCGTAGACGAAGTGCATATGCTCTCCATTGGTGCGTTTAATGCGCTTTTGAAGACTTTAGAGGAACCCCCGAAGCATGTTATTTTTATTTTGGCCACAACAGAACCGCATAAAATTCCGCTAACTATTATTTCAAGATGCCAGCGGTTTGATTTTAGACGAATCACTGCACAGGCGATTGTGAATAGAATGAAATTAATAGCTGACCAGACGGGTGTGGACTATGAAGAGGGATCCTTGCAAGTCATTGCGAGAGCTGCAGAAGGCGGAATGAGGGACGCGCTAAGTTTACTTGATCAAGCGATCTCTTTTAGCAGGGACCGCGTCACAATTGAAGATGCATTAACAGTTACCGGGTCTGTATCACAGGGATTTTTAAATAAACTTGCCCGGGCAATATATAAAAAAGATGTGGCTAGCGCACTAGAAGCTTTAGAAGAATTATTTTTCTTAGGAAAAGATCCTGTGAGATTTATTGAAGACTTGATTCACTATTATCGTGATATGCTGTTATATAAGGCAGCGCCCTCCCTTGAAGAATCGTTGGAAAGAGTCATGATTGATGAAGATTTTCTCGCGCTGGCAAATGAAATGAGTTCGAATGTTATTTATGAGCTTATAGACACGTTAAATAAAGCACAGCAAGATATGCGCTGGACAAACCATCCAAAGATTTTTTTAGAGGTTGCCATTGTGAAGCTTTGCCAGCTTGAAAAACTGGCTACTCATCAGACTTCACATGACCTTCAGAAGCTTATCAACCGAATTGAACAGTTAGAAGATGAAATACGCCAACTGAAAGCAAATGGCATTCCTGCCAGCCAGGCAACTCAGAACACCGTTCAAAATAAACCGCAAAGAAGCGCACGAAGAGGTTTTAAAGCACCGGTCGGAAAAATTAATGAAATTCTTAAACAGGCTACGAAACCGGATCTTAATACCATAAAAAGTTGCTGGGGCGATATGCTTGATTCCCTTGTAAGCAGGCAAATGCGTTCTCAGGCAGCATTATTAAATAAAGCTGAACCGGTTGCTGCATCGAGCAATGCTTTTATTATAAAATTTAAATATGAAATTCATTGCCAGATGGCGATGGAAAATGCCAAATTCTTAGAGGCGATCTCAGGGTCCCTTCAAGAACTAACGGGAAAAAGGCTTGAAATTGTAGGCGTACCTGAAGATCAGTGGTTAAAAATCCGTGAAGAATTTTTGCAAGGTCATCATACAGATGGAAAAGAAGATGGAGTAGAATCGAAAGAGGAAGATCTGATTGTTGCCGAAGCAATAAAGCTTTTTGGAGAAGAGTTAATTGAAATAAAAGATTAAATTGGAGGGTTTTATAATGATGCGTGGAATGGGTAATATGCAAAATATGATGAAGCAAATGCAGAAAATGCAAAAGAAAATGGCACAAGCTCAAGAAGAATTGGGAGAAAAGAAAGTGGAAGGAACAGCCGGAGGCGGGATGGTAACAGTGATTGCAACCGGCCATAAAGAAATTGTAGAAGTAAAAATCAACCAAGAGGCTGTTGACCCTGATGATGTTGAAATGCTCGAAGACCTTGTGCTGGCGGCTGTAAATGATGCGCTGAAAAAAGCAGATGAGTTAGCGAGTGAAACAATGGGTCAATTTACAAAAGGTCTAAACCTTCCGGGAATATTCTAGGAGGAATTTGTTATTATGCATTATCCTGAACCGATATCCAAGCTGATTGACAGCTTTATGAAATTGCCAGGGATCGGCCCGAAAACGGCTGCACGTCTGGCTTTTTTTGTACTGAGTATGAAAGAAGATGCAGTGCTTGATTTTGCAAAAGCGTTAGTAAATGCGAAACGGAATTTAACATATTGCACTGTTTGTGGACATATTACTGATGAGGATCCTTGCTATATTTGTAAAGACCAGCGCAGAGACAGAACCGTAATTTGCGTGGTTCAGGATCCGAAAGATGTCATTGCAATGGAGAAAATGAAAGAATTTAATGGCCTTTATCACGTTCTTCATGGGGCAATTTCACCAATGGATGGGATTGGTCCTGAGGATATAAATATTTCGGACTTGCTGAAAAGACTTCAAGATGAAACGGTACAGGAAGTCATTTTAGCAACAAACCCGAATATTGAAGGGGAAGCAACCGCGATGTACATTTCAAGATTGTTAAAACCATCTGGAATTAAAATAACGAGAATCGCGCACGGACTTCCTGTCGGAGGAGACTTAGAATACGCAGATGAAGTAACATTATCAAAAGCCCTCGAAGGCCGAAGAGAAATATAACTTACCGGGAGGGAAAAATGTGATGTTTTTTCGGCGAAAAGGATGGCTGCGCAAAGAATTTGATGAAAAGCTTATTTGCCAATTAGAAGAATTAAAAAAACAATGGCGGAACCAAAAAGCGTTAGTGGAAAAAAGTTTTGACCCTTCCGAAGATGTTATATGCCAAACAAAACTTGCTGAAGCCAAGTATTTTTTTCTATTTAAAGAGGCGAAACATAGAAAGATTTCGATTAGGAAATAAGATTAGAAGTTTCCCCTGGTCTTTTTTACAGCTAAAGACATATATATTTAGTACAAGTTGTAAGCAAGAGGGGGATCTGAAGTAAGTGGAACCGATTGTTGTCATATCCGTTTTGGGAGCATTACTCATATTGCTTCTTTTTGCAGGAGCTCCTGTAAAACCTGTACGCTTTGTTGGGCAAATATTTATTAAAGTGCTGATAGGGGCGCTTCTTTTATTTTTCTTAAATGCCTTTGGCAATCATTTTGGAATATATGTTCCAATTAATCTTGCAACTTCTGTCGTTTCCGGAATCCTCGGAATTCCTGGCCTGTGTGCGTTAGTTGTGATTCAAACATGGATATTATAAGGAAAATTCCGCTGTTAATCTCAGCGGTTTTCTTAAATATACTCCAAACTGGAAATAGCTTAAAATTTTTTTGTAAATAATATATTGACGATTCTATTTTATGATGTTAATATATAAATCGTTGTCGCCAATAATGCGATAACAAAAAGATACAAAAATGTTGACATGACATTTTGAGAATGTTATATTAATAAAGTCGCCTACAAGCGACAACTTAAATTGTTCCTTGAAAACTGAACAAACAAAAGCGTCAACGTTAATTATTTTATGAGCATATCTTACTCTTTTTTGGAGAGTTTGATCCTGGCTCAGGACGAACGCTGGCGGCGTGCCTAATACATGCAAGTCGAGCGGACCGATGGGAGCTTGCTCCCTGAAGTCAGCGGCGGACGGGTGAGTAACACGTGGGCAACCTGCCTGTAAGACCGGGATAACTTCGGGAAACCGGAGCTAATACCGGATAATCCTCTTTCCCGCATGGGAAAGAGCTGAAAGATGGCTTCGGCTATCACTTACAGATGGGCCCGCGGCGCATTAGCTAGTTGGTGAGGTAACGGCTCACCAAGGCGACGATGCGTAGCCGACCTGAGAGGGTGATCGGCCACACTGGGACTGAGACACGGCCCAGACTCCTACGGGAGGCAGCAGTAGGGAATCTTCCGCAATGGACGAAAGTCTGACGGAGCAACGCCGCGTGAGCGAAGAAGGCCTTCGGGTCGTAAAGCTCTGTTGTCAGGGAAGAACAAGTACCGTTCGAATAGGGCGGTGCCTTGACGGTACCTGACCAGAAAGCCACGGCTAACTACGTGCCAGCAGCCGCGGTAATACGTAGGTGGCAAGCGTTGTCCGGAATTATTGGGCGTAAAGCGCGCGCAGGCGGTTCCTTAAGTCTGATGTGAAAGCCCACGGCTCAACCGTGGAGGGTCATTGGAAACTGGGGAACTTGAGTGCAGAAGAGGAGAGCGGAATTCCACGTGTAGCGGTGAAATGCGTAGAGATGTGGAGGAACACCAGTGGCGAAGGCGGCTCTCTGGTCTGTAACTGACGCTGAGGCGCGAAAGCGTGGGGAGCGAACAGGATTAGATACCCTGGTAGTCCACGCCGTAAACGATGAGTGCTAAGTGTTAGAGGGTTTCCGCCCTTTAGTGCTGCAGCTAACGCATTAAGCACTCCGCCTGGGGAGTACGGCCGCAAGGCTGAAACTCAAAGGAATTGACGGGGGCCCGCACAAGCGGTGGAGCATGTGGTTTAATTCGAAGCAACGCGAAGAACCTTACCAGGTCTTGACATCCTCTGACAATCCTGGAGACAGGACGTTCCCCTTCGGGGGACAGAGTGACAGGTGGTGCATGGTTGTCGTCAGCTCGTGTCGTGAGATGTTGGGTTAAGTCCCGCAACGAGCGCAACCCTTGACCTTAGTTGCCAGCATTCAGTTGGGCACTCTAAGGTGACTGCCGGTGACAAACCGGAGGAAGGTGGGGATGACGTCAAATCATCATGCCCCTTATGACCTGGGCTACACACGTGCTACAATGGATGGTACAAAGGGCTGCGATGCCGCGAGGCTGAGCCAATCCCAAAAAACCATTCTCAGTTCGGATTGCAGGCTGCAACTCGCCTGCATGAAGCCGGAATCGCTAGTAATCGCGGATCAGCATGCCGCGGTGAATACGTTCCCGGGCCTTGTACACACCGCCCGTCACACCACGAGAGTCTGTAACACCCGAAGTCGGTGAGGTAACCGCAAGGAGCCAGCCGCCTAAGGTGGGACAGATGATTGGGGTGAAGTCGTAACAAGGTAGCCGTATCGGAAGGTGCGGCTGGATCACCTCCTTTCTAAGGATTATACGAAAAGCGAAGGCGACTGGTTAGCCTCGACAAGCGCTGGAGCTTCTGGCGGAAAAGTCCAAAAGACTTTGACAGAAGAAGCGAAGCGACTCGAGAGGCTAGGAGCCGTAGCTAGACATTACAACAGAATAGTTGATCGCTTTTGTTTGTTTAGTTTTGAGGGAACAATTCCTTCAATGAAATATAATTATCTGTTATGTGGGCCTATAGCTCAGCTGGTTAGAGCGCACGCCTGATAAGCGTGAGGTCGATGGTTCAAGTCCATTTAGGCCCACCATCTTAATAACGGGGCCTTAGCTCAGCTGGGAGAGCGCCTGCTTTGCACGCAGGAGGTCAGCGGTTCGATCCCGCTAGGCTCCACCAATTCGTTCTTTGAAAACTAGATAATGTGAAGAAGGCAAAAGAAGAACCGAGTATCGCCATTTTAGGTTTCAAACCTTGAAGGTTAAGTTAGAAAGGGCGCACGGTGGATGCCTTGGCACTAGGAGCCGATGAAGGACGGGACTAACACCGATATGCTTCGGGGAGCTGTAAGTAAGCATTGATCCGGAGATTTCCGAATGGGGAAACCCCCTATCCGTAATGGGATAGGATCCTAGCCTGAATCCATAGGGCTAGGAGGGCAGACCCGGGGAACTGAAACATCTAAGTACCCGGAGGAAGAGAAAGCAAACGCGATTCCCTGAGTAGCGGCGAGCGAAACGGGAACAGCCCAAACCAGGAGGCTTGCCTCCTGGGGTTGTAGGACACTCAACATGGAGTTACAAAGGAACGGAGTAGATGAAGAGGTCTGGAAAGGCCCGTCAGAGAAGGTAATAACCCTGTAGTCGAAACTTCGTTCCCTCCTGAGTGGATCCTGAGTACGGCGGGACACGTGAAATCCCGTCGGAAGCAGGGAGGACCATCTCCCAAGGCTAAATACTCCCTAGTGACCGATAGTGAACCAGTACCGTGAGGGAAAGGTGAAAAGCACCCCGGGAGGGGAGTGAAAGAGAACCTGAAACCGTGTGCCTACAAGTAGTCAGAGCCCATTCATGGGTGATGGCGTGCCTTTTGTAGAATGAACCGGCGAGTTACGATCACATGCAAGGTTAAGTCGAAGAGACGGAGCCGCAGCGAAAGCGAGTCTGAATAGGGCGAATGAGTATGTGGTCGTAGACCCGAAACCAGGTGATCTACCCATGTCCAGGGTGAAGTCCAGGTAACACTGGATGGAGGCCCGAACCCACGCACGTTGAAAAGTGCGGGGATGAGGTGTGGGTAGCGGAGAAATTCCAATCGAACTTGGAGATAGCTGGTTCTCTCCGAAATAGCTTTAGGGCTAGCCTCAAGTGTGAGAGTCTTGGAGGTAGAGCACTGTTTGGACTAGGGGCCCTCATCGGGTTACCGAATTCAGACAAACTCCGAATGCCAAAGACTTATCCTTGGGAGTCAGACTACGAGTGATAAGATCCGTAGTCAAAAGGGAAACAGCCCAGACCACCAGCTAAGGTCCCAAAGTATACGTTAAGTGGAAAAGGATGTGGAGTTGCTTAGACAACCAGGATGTTGGCTTAGAAGCAGCCACCATTTAAAGAGTGCGTAATAGCTCACTGGTCGAGTGACTCTGCGCCGAAAATGTACCGGGGCTAAACGTATCACCGAAGCTGTGGGTGGACACCGTTTGGTGTCCGCGGTAGGAGAGCGTTCTAAGGGCGTTGAAGCTAGACCGGAAGGACTGGTGGAGCGCTTAGAAGTGAGAATGCCGGTATGAGTAGCGAAAGATGGGTGAGAATCCCATCCACCGAATGCCTAAGGTTTCCTGAGGAAGGCTCGTCCGCTCAGGGTTAGTCGGGACCTAAGCCGAGGCCGAAAGGCGTAGGCGATGGACAACAGGTTGATATTCCTGTACCACCTCTTTTCCGTTTGAGTGATGGGGGGACGCAGGAGGATAGGGCAAGCGCGCTGCTGGATTAGCGCGTCCAAGCAGTTAGGCCGCTAACGAGGCAAATCCCGTTAGCAGAAGGCGGAGCTGTGACGGCGAGGGAAATGTAGTACCGAAGTTCCTGATTCCACACTGCCAAGAAAAGCCTCTAGCGAGGAAAAAGGTGCCCGTACCGCAAACCGACACAGGTAGGCGAGGAGAGAATCCTAAGGTGAGCGAGAGAACTCTCGTTAAGGAACTCGGCAAAATGACCCCGTAACTTCGGGAGAAGGGGTGCTTTTCTGGGTGCATAGCCCGGAAAAGCCGCAGTGAATAGGCCCAGGCGACTGTTTAGCAAAAACACAGGTCTCTGCGAAGCCGCAAGGCGAAGTATAGGGGCTGACGCCTGCCCGGTGCTGGAAGGTTAAGAGGAGGGGTTAGCTAAAAGCGAAGCTCTGAATCGAAGCCCCAGTAAACGGCGGCCGTAACTATAACGGTCCTAAGGTAGCGAAATTCCTTGTCGGGTAAGTTCCGACCCGCACGAAAGGCGTAACGATCTGGGCACTGTCTCAACGAGAGACTCGGTGAAATTATAGTACCTGTGAAGATGCAGGTTACCCGCGACAGGACGGAAAGACCCCGTGGAGCTTTACTGCAGCCTGATATTGAATTTTGGTACAGCTTGTACAGGATAGGTAGGAGCCTGAGAAGCCGGAGCGCCAGCTTCGGTGGAGGCGTCGGTGGGATACTACCCTGGCTGTATTGAAATTCTAACCCGCGCCCCTGATCGGGGCGGGAGACAGTGTCAGGTGGGCAGTTTGACTGGGGCGGTCGCCTCCTAAAAAGTAACGGAGGCGCCCAAAGGTTCCCTCAGAATGGTTGGAAATCATTCGCAGAGTGTAAAGGCATAAGGGAGCTTGACTGCGAGACCTACAAGTCGAGCAGGGACGAAAGTCGGGCTTAGTGATCCGGTGGTTCCGCATGGAAGGGCCATCGCTCAACGGATAAAAGCTACCCCGGGGATAACAGGCTTATCTCCCCCAAGAGTCCACATCGACGGGGAGGTTTGGCACCTCGATGTCGGCTCATCGCATCCTGGGGCTGTAGTCGGTCCCAAGGGTTGGGCTGTTCGCCCATTAAAGCGGTACGCGAGCTGGGTTCAGAACGTCGTGAGACAGTTCGGTCCCTATCCGTCGCGGGCGCAGGAAATTTGAGAGGAGCTGTCCTTAGTACGAGAGGACCGGGATGGACGCACCGCTGGTGTACCAGTTGTCTTGCCAAAGGCATAGCTGGGTAGCTATGTGCGGACGGGATAAGTGCTGAAAGCATCTAAGCATGAAGCCCCCCTCAAGATGAGATTTCCCATAGCGTCAAGCTAGTAAGATCCCTGAAAGATGATCAGGTTGATAGGTCTGAGGTGGAAGCGTGGCGACACGTGGAGCTGACAGATACTAATCGATCGAGGACTTAACCAAATTAAAAAGCGGAAGAAGTCCGCAAGTGATACTCATTGTTCTTCACTTCTGCATAACATTATCTAGTTTTGAGAGAATGAAATCTCAAATGAATAGGTCTGGTGGCGATGGCGAGAAGGTCACACCCGTTCCCATACCGAACACGGAAGTTAAGCTTCTCAGCGCCGATGGTAGTTGGGGCATTGCCCCTGCGAGAGTAGGACGCTGCCAGGCAAAATGAAAGAACAACCAAAATCGGTTGTTCTTTTTTATTTTTGTTAAACTAAATCCCTCAATTATATTGAAATAAAAAAAGAAAACCTCTATAGACATACACTTGATTGCAAAAGAAAACATACAATAAATCAAGAAGCTTTTTTCGTGAAACTATTCTAAAAATTGTATACAAATTGTTTTGAAGGGACAGAATAAGGTGTATGGAGGTGGAGTTAATGAGCTATTTGTTTGCAAAAGAACAACTCGGGGAAACATGTGTAGTTTGTGAGCAAGTGAAATTAAAAGGCATACATATATATACTTCGTTTATCTGCACGGAATGTGAGCAGGATCTAATTAACACGGAAACAAATGATCCAAAATATAAACATTATTTAAAACAGCTTAAAAAAATTACAACACCTGAAATATATTCTTAACAGGTCCCTTGCTTAAAGGGGCTTTATTTTTTTTAACTTAACCATTTTATTTGTTAAAATAAATGAGAATCTTAGCAGAAAGAGTACGGTGAAATATGGATCAGACAATTACACCTTTATATCATGCACTTCTTTCACACAACAATAGAAAGCCTATTTCCTTCCATGTCCCGGGACATAAATATGGTCACGTTTTTCCGGAAGAAGGAATTCCTTTTTATAAAGAAATTTTAAAAATTGATGCAACAGAGCTTACTGGCCTGGATGATCTTCATTCTCCTGAAGGTGTGATTTATGAAGCCGAAGAGTTGCTGTCGAATGTATACGAGACGCAAAAGAGCTTTTTCTTGGTCAATGGCACAACTGGCGGAATACTTGCTATGATACTTGCGGCAGCTGGAGAAGATGATGTTGTACTTGTACAGCGTAATTGCCATAAATCGATCTTAAATGGGATTGCTCTTGCAAAGGCAGCTCCTGTTTATCTTGGCCCTGAATTTGATCATAATTGGAAAATAGCCGGGTCAGTCTCCTACGAGACAGTAGAAAAAGCGATTCACTTATATCCGAATGCAAAAGCAATCATTCTTACATATCCGAATTACTACGGCCTTGTATACGACTTGGAGAAGATAATCCGTCTTGCTCATCGGTATGACATACCTGTATTAATCGATGAAGCACATGGTGCTCATTTTATTGCTGGAGAGCCATTTCCGAAGTCAGCATTGCAGCTTGGAGCAGATATTGTCGTCCAATCGGCTCATAAGACACTTCCAGCCATGACAATGGGATCTTTTTTGCATTTTAACAGTAAATTTATTTCGCAGGAACGTCTCGTTCAATATTTGCAGATTGTCCAATCGAGCAGCCCTTCTTATCCGATTATGGCATCGCTTGATTTGGCCAGGAGTTATATAGGCACATACAATAAAGCGGATCGGGAATACGTAATCGGGAAAATTGATCAACTAATCGATAAATTAAGGAATATTGATAAAATTAAGGTTTTATCCTATCAAGAAGGAGACAGCGATCCTTTAAAGATAACGATTCAAACAAATTGTTCATTAAATGGTTTCGAGTTACAAAAAAGGTTTGAAGAACAAGGAGTCTATTCAGAACTGGCAGATCCATATAATGTTTTGCTCGTATTGCCCTTGTTAAAGGCAGGACATGACTATCCATTTGAACAAGCAGCAATAAAAATTGCTAAAGCCTTAGAAGAGGTGCCTTTCTCGAATAAAAATAGGACGCCGATTTTTTATAGCAAACAGGCTGTATCTGAACCGGCAATTAGCCGAAGAGCAATGAACAGATTAACAACCCAATGGATTTCCTTGGCGGATGCGGCCAATCAAATTTCTGCCGAATTTGTTATTCCATATCCTCCGGGCATTCCATTTTTATTCCCTGGGGAATTGATTACAAATGAATCCATTGAACAGTTGCAATTTTTACTCAAGAGCGGAGCCAGGTTCCAAGGTGGGGAAAGGTTAAAGGCAGGAGAGATTAAGGTATATAAAGTTTAAAAAAGTCATTATTTCAATACAGAAAGAGTCATCATCTGGGGGTAAATAAAATGAAAAAAGGTGTTTTTATTACTGTGGAAGGACCTGAAGGGGCTGGAAAAACTACCATTATCGAAATGTTGGCCGATGAGCTCGAAAGGGAAGGGCATAGAGTGCTTAAGACACGAGAACCCGGCGGAATAGAGATTGCCGAACAAATTCGCAAGGTTATTCTTGATAAAAGCAATACGGCTATGGATCCGCGAACAGAAGCATTGCTTTATGCAGCAGCACGGAGGCAGCACCTTGTAGAAAAAGTGAAACCAGCTTTAGAATCAGGCATGATTGTGATTTGCGACCGTTTTATTGATAGTTCGCTTGCTTACCAAGGTTATGCCAGAGGTCTGGGCATTGAGGAAGTGTTCTCGATTAACCGTTTTGCGATTGAAGGGATGATGCCTGAGCTCACTTTTTATTTTGATATTGAACCGGAGCTGGGTTTCAAGCGAATAAATCAGCATAAAGGCAGAGAAGTAAATAGACTCGATCTTGAAACAATGGAGTTCCATCATAAAGTTCGAGAAGGTTATTTGCTATTAATGAAACTATTTCCTGAAAGGATTTATAAAATTGATGCCTCGAGAACAATAGAAGAGGTATGCGAAGAATCAAAAGCGAAAGTAAAACAACTGTTAGAAATGTATAGGTAATCATATATTTACTATCCGAATCCTTTACCGCAGGAAAGATTTCTCTCATCGAACATCATAACTGTTATAATAAAAGAAAAATGGAAATCGGAAATACTTACAGGAGGATGAGAGAATGAAACTAATTATTGCTGTCGTTCAAGACCAAGATAGCAACCGCCTTTCAACTGCGCTGGTCGAAAATAATTTTCGGGTTACAAAACTAGCAACAACAGGCGGATTCTTAAGATCCGGAAACACTACTTTTATGATCGGGACTGAAGATATTAGAGTGGAAAGATGCTTGCAAATTATAAAAGAAAATTGCCGGTCTAGAGATCAATTAGTGGCACCGGTTTCGCCAATGGGAGGAAATGCAGATTCCTATGTTCCATATCCTGTAGAAGTTGAAGTTGGCGGAGCAACTGTTTTTGTAGTGCCGATTGAACAGTTCCTTCAATTCTAGCAGTATGTTTCCGGGGGTAAGACATGAAAATTAATCAAGATCTTCGTTTAAACATTGATAATAGCAGAAAGGAAACAAAGCTGCAGTCAAGAAATGGAATAAAATTTAATGAATTTGTCCAAAAGTATGACCAAAAAATGCAAATGGAAAAACTCCAGCAGCTTATAAAGGATATTGATGATGCAGGAGAAAGGCTTTTGCGGTCCCAAACATTTAAGGATTTGGCAAAATTCAAAACTCTTGTGAAACGTTTTGTAAAGGAAACAGTTGAATTTGGAATGCAGTTAAAGCAATCTCACAGCTGGAATCAATTTGGACAAGGAAGATCTTTAAAAATTGTCGAAACGATTGATCAAAAATTGGTTGAGTTAACGGAAGACATATTGGAAAAAGAAGAAAAATCAATGAATTTACTGGAAAAAATCGGCGAAATAAAAGGCCTTTTGATTAATTTATATACGTAAGAGAGTGATCGGATTGGCAAAGACATGGACACAACTGGAAGAAATGCAGCCGTCGGTTTTAAAAATGTTAAAAAACAGCTTGATCAAAGACCGTCTGGCTCATGCGTACTTGTTTGAAGGAAAGCGTGGGACAGGAAAAAAAGAAGTTGGGCTGCTCTTGGCGAAAAGCTTGTTTTGTCAGTCACCATTAGAAGGATATATCCCGTGTGAAGCTTGTATGAATTGCAGAAGGATTAATAATGGGAACCATCCGGATGTTCATATTTTGGAACCGGATGGCCTTTCAATTAAAAAAAGCCAGATTCAAGCTCTTCAGGAGGAATTCTCTAAAACAGGGGTTGAATCGAAGCAAAAACTTTACATGATTATCCATGCAGACCGGATGACAGTTAACGCAGCTAACAGTCTATTAAAGTTTCTTGAAGAGCCAAACTCTGAAACAACTGCTATTTTAATTACAGAACAGATTCAACAAATTCTTCCAACGATACTTTCCAGATGCCAGACGATTTCTTTTAAGCCTTTGTCGCCACAAATGATGATATCCCGACTTACAGCGAATGGAGTCACCCCAAACTTAGCTCCAATGCTAGTCCAAATAACTAATAATTTAGAAGAAGCATTGGAATTAAGTCATGACGATTGGTTTGCACAAGCTCAAAAAATAGTGTTAAAATTATATGAAATGCTGACGAAAAATCCTCTTGAAGCAATGGTTCATCTTCAAGATCAATGGTTTCAGCATTTTAAAGAGAAAGAACAGCTTGATCGTGGTTTAGACTTATTCCTTCTTATTTTTAAAGATTTACTATATATACAGCTTGGTATGCATGAGAAAATTGTTTATCTAAATGAAAAGGCCCGTTTAGAACAGTTTGCCCTCGAAACATCCGGACGTCGTCTTACCGAGCAGATGACTGCTATTTTGGAAGCAAAAAGAAAGCTGCATGCCAATATGAACCCGCAGCTGTTAATGGAACAGCTTGTGCTTAAATTAAAGGAGGGATCTTCATTTGTATGATGTTGTAGGTGTACGTTTTAAAAAAGCGGGAAAAATCTATTATTTTGATCCCGGAGATCTCTCAATTCAGAAGGGCGATTTTGTGATTGTTGAAACTGTTAGGGGCGTGGAATACGGAAAAGTGGTTATTGCCCGAAAACAGGTTGATGAACATGATGTTGTCCTTCCTTTGAAAAAAGTCCTTCGAATTGCAGATCAAAAGGATCGGCTAAAGGTTGAGGAAAATAAAGCTGCAGCGAAAGAAGCCTATGAAATTTGCTGTGAAAAAGTGAATGAACATCAGCTCGATATGAAGTTAGTTGATGTAGAATACACTTTTGACCGGAATAAAGTTATTTTTTACTTTACAGCGGACGGGAGAGTTGACTTTCGGGAGTTGGTAAAAGACTTGGCTTCGATCTTTCGCACAAGAATTGAATTGCGTCAAATAGGTGTTAGAGATGAAGCAAAAATGCTGGGTGGTATCGGCCCATGCGGGAGAATGCTGTGTTGTTCGACATTTTTAGGTGATTTTGATCCTGTTTCAATTAAAATGGCGAAAGATCAAAACCTTTCTTTAAATCCTACCAAAATTTCCGGCTTATGCGGCAGGCTTATGTGCTGTTTAAAGTATGAAAATGATGAATATGAAACAGCAAAAGAACAGCTTCCTGATTTAGGAGAAATAATAGATACTCCACATGGATCTGGAAAAGTTGTTGGTTTAAATATATTGGAACGCGTTCTTCAAGTGGAATTAATGGGACAGGAACGCGTACTTGAATACACTCTCGATGAAGTTTTAAAAGAAGGTGCGGTTTCGATTCAATCCACAGACTAAGAGAAAACAAAAGAGACGACCAGTAAGATTCGTCAAGCATAACTTAGTCTCTAAAAGGATTTGATTTGGAGGCCATGGATAAAACAGTTTGACCTTGAGAAGCTAGGAGCCGCAGCCGGACAATGAGGTGGAACGAGTGGATAAAAAAGAAATCTTTGATTCAGTGAGTAATATGGAAGCACAAATTGGCCATTTATATAAGCAGCTTGGTGAGTTAAAACAGCATGTAGCAGAAATTTTGGAAGAGAATAACTCTCTAAAGCTGGAAAATGAGCATCTTAGACGCCGTCTGGAGATAACCACGGAAAATCAAAAGCAGCAAAAACCAGGGAAAGAGAAAAAGGCCGCAGACCAAACGGGGCCCGTTGATAAAAATCCGTTTGATATTGGCGAAGGCTATGATAACCTTGCCCGGCTTTATCAGGAAGGTTTCCATATTTGCAATGTGCATTTTGGAAGCCCCCGCAAAGAAGGAGATTGCTTATTTTGTTTATCTTTTTTAAATAAGAAATAATGGACAGCCTTCCTTGGATTTGGGAAGGCTATTTTTCATAAGATAAATTCATCATTAAAAGGTGGAGAAAACAAGGATGGTCAATTTAAAAGATGATGAACGTTTAGACTATTTATTAGCAGAAGATTTGCGGATCATCCAGAGTCCGTCTGTGTTTGCTTTTTCTTTAGATGCCGTATTGCTTTCAAAGTTCGTCTATGTACCGATTCAGAAGGGGAACTTAATTGATTTATGCAGTGGAAATGGAGTGATCCCTCTTTTTTTAAGCAAGAGAACGAAAGGAACAATCACTGGAGTCGAAATCCAGGAGCGGCTGTACGATATGGCTGTTCGAAGCATTGAATATAATGAATTGGAAAATCGGATTCACATGATCCATGGGGATATTAAAGACATGCCAAAACAGTTGGGCTATGGCAAGTTTGATGTCGTGACTTGCAATCCTCCTTACTTCCCTACCCCTTCCCATGAAGAAATTAATTTGAATGAACATCTCGCCATTGCCCGCCATGAAATTTTTTGTACATTGGAAGATGCAATACGGGTCTCTAGCCATTTGGTAAGGCAGGGCGGAAAAGTGGCGTTTGTCCATCGGCCAGGAAGGCTCCTTGATATTGTAACGCTAATGAGGAGCTATCAACTGGAACCAAAACGGATTCAATTTGTTTATCCAAAACAAGGGAAAGAAGCAAACACTCTTTTAATTGAAGCGATAAAACATGGGAACCCGGATATAAAAATTTTGCCACCCCTATATGTGTATAATGAAAATAACGAATATACTCCGGAGATAAGAGAGATTTTGTATGGAAAAATCTAACCACTTCTTTTATGTCCTTGAATGCAAGGACGGCTCTTTGTATGCCGGCTATACAAATAATCTGGAAAAAAGGCTCAAGCTCCATAATGAAGGGAAGGCTGCCAAATATACAAGAGGACGAGGGCCAGTCAAACTTGTTTACTCTCAGCAATTCAATGATAAAAGTGAAGCACTTAAAGCTGAATATCAATTTAAAAAATGGACACGAAAAAAGAAAGAGGAATACTTAATGAAGGAAACGGGTGGTTTATATGTGGCAGCAAAAAAGTTTTCAAAATGAAGATAACAAAGGCATCCTTTACCTTGTCCCTACCCCAATTGGCAATTTAGAAGATATGAGTGTTCGAGCTGTAAGAATCCTGAAAGAAGCTGATCTTATAGCTGCCGAGGATACAAGAAATACTAAAAAACTTTGCCATTATTATAAAATTGAAACTCCGCTTATCAGTTACCATGAACATAACAAACAAACAAGCGGAGAAAAAATAATTTCCAGGCTGAAAGAGGGAGCAAACGTTGCCCTTGTAAGTGATGCAGGGATGCCGGCTATTTCCGATCCCGGATTTGAGTTAGTCGAAATGGCAGTAAACGAACATTTGCCGGTTGTTCCTCTCCCGGGGGCAAATGCAGCTTTAACTGCTTTGATTGCTTCTGGTATTTCCACTCAGCCGTTTTATTTTTACGGATTTTTGAACCGCCAGAAAAAAGAAAAGAGAAAAGAACTCGAAGCCCTTGCAGAGCAAACAGCAACACTCATCTTTTATGAAGCTCCTCACAGGCTTAAAGATACTCTTATCTTACTGAAGGAAATAATGGGAGACCGCCGTATGGCGATTTGTCGTGAGTTGACAAAAAAATATGAAGAATTTATTCGAGGCACAGTTTCGGAAATGATTGAATGGGCTGCAACAGACGAAATTAGGGGAGAGTTTTGCTTGATTGTAGAAGGATCATCTTGTCCAGCTGAACAGCAATCAACATGGTGGGGAAAATTAAGCATAAAAGAGCACGTTGAGCATTATATTACAGCGAGGAATATGAGTTCGAAAGATGCCATTAAGCAAACGGCAAAAGACAGAGGAATAAATAAACGGGATGTATATTCTGCTTACCATATAATAGAATAAATGTTCAAAATCAAAGGGTCAGACCCCTCCAATACACATATAGATAAATTTTTACAAAACTATTCTATATAGTCATTGGTGGAGGGTGTCAGACCCTTTAATTATTTGCTTTCTGTAAATTGGAAATTTTCCTGAATTTCTTTAAGAAGCAGCTCTGCACCTTCGCGGCTAAGAATTAATTTTCCGCCGGCTAAAGAAATGTTTTCATCAGAAACTTCGCCAGTTACATGGCAAGTCATATTTGGTTTGTATTTTTTTAGGATAATACGATCATCATCAACATAAATTTCTAGAGCATCTTTTTCAGCAATTCCAAGTGTACGTCTTAATTCGATTGGAATAACCACACGGCCTAATTCATCAACTTTACGAACAATTCCAGTAGATTTCATGATTTTTATCTCCTCTCAGGGTTTCTCTTTTTCTATTTCTTTCGTCATTATTCGACATAAATTTTACGTTTTTTATAATACCAGGCTTTCCCATAAACGTCAATAATTTTGTTTTAAATTTCCATAGAAATTTTTTACATATGATCAAACCATTGATATACAAGGGTTTAACCATGCATCTTATTTACGTTCTCTGTTGTCGAAGAAAAATAATCGTCTTTTTTGTTTATAGAAAAATAGATTCATAATTCAACAACATTCGACAATATTCTACAATATTCTACAAAACCTGCATTTCCTTATTTTGTTTATATACTTCGAACATGCTATCTGATTTCTGTACGGTTTTAAAAAAAATATAACAATTTTTTTTAATATGAGGTTTTAAATAAGCTGCTTACGCTTTTCTTATTGCACTTTTTCACATTTTTAGGTATATTTTGATGATATAAGAGGTTATGCTGAGATTATAAAGAAGACATGTTCGTATCTTTCTTAAAAGATGAATGATGAATTGCCCAATAAAAGGCAGGACATTTTTTAATTCGGCTCTCGTCCCTTTGGGCGAGGCTTTTTTACATGTGGATATCTTTAAAATAAAATTAGACAAGACCGGTTCCGGACTGTGTTTAAGGAGGGAATATTGTGGAGGAAAAATCTAAGACTTTTTATCTGACAACACCAATCTATTATCCAAGCGGAAATCTTCATATTGGACATGCCTATACAACTGTTGCCGGTGATGCAATGGCAAGGTATAAGCGATTGCGTGGTTTTGACGTTATGTTTTTAACCGGGACTGATGAACACGGCCAAAAAATTCAGCAGAAAGCACAGGAAAAAGGAGTCACTCCTAAAGAATATGTCGATGAAATTGTAGCAGGTATTCAAGATCTTTGGAAAAAACTTGATATCTCCTATGATGATTTTATTAGAACGACTGAAGATCGACATAAAAAGGTTGTCGAGAAAATTTTTGCGCGCCTGCTAGAACAAGGGGATATTTATCTGGGTGAGTATGAAGGCTGGTATTGTACACCGTGTGAATCATTTTACACAGACTATCAGCTTGTAGACGGGAATTGCCCGGATTGTGGAAGGCCTGTTGAAAAAGTAAAAGAAGAATCATATTTCTTTAGAATGGGCAAATATGTAGACAGGCTGCTCAAATATTATGAAGAAAATCCTGATTTTATTCAGCCTGAGTCACGTAAAAATGAAATGATTAATAATTTCATTAAACCGGGTCTTGAAGATCTTGCAGTATCCCGAACAACATTTGATTGGGGCATAAAAGTGCCGGGTGACCCTAAACATGTTATCTATGTTTGGATTGATGCCCTTACTAACTATATCACAGCTCTTGGTTACGGTTCTGATGATGATGAGAAATTTAGAAAATACTGGCCTGCAGATGTCCATTTAGTTGGGAAGGAAATCGTCCGTTTCCATACGATCTATTGGCCAATTATGCTGATGGCTCTTGACCTTCCGCTTCCGAAGAAAGTTTTTGCACACGGATGGCTGTTGATGAAGGACGGGAAAATGTCAAAATCGAAAGGGAATGTAGTTGATCCGGTTACATTGATTGACCGTTATGGTTTAGATGCCCTGCGCTATTATTTATTGCGGGAAGTTCCATTTGGTGCTGATGGGGTGTTTACACCTGAAGGGTTTGTTGAACGAATCAACTTTGACCTTGCAAATGATCTCGGAAACCTTTTAAACCGCACGATTGCCATGATCGAGAAGTATTTTGACGGGGTTATCCCGGCTTATCGCGGTTCCGAAGCCAAGTATGATCAAGAGCTGCTTGAAATGAATAAAGAAACCGTATTGAAATATGAAGAAGCAATGGAAAAAATGGAGTTCTCAGTTGCCTTAACGAATGTATGGCAGCTGATCAGCAGAACGAATAAATATATTGATGAAACTCAGCCGTGGGTATTAGCAAAAGATGAGGGCAATAAGGAACAATTAGCCAGCGTGATGGTTCACCTTGCTGAATCTTTACGCAGGATTGCTATATTGTTGCAGCCATTTTTAACGCGTACTCCTCATAAAATTTTTGAACAGTTAAATATTCAAGATGAAACCTTGACTTCCTGGGACAGCCTTGATCAGTTCGGGATTATTCCTGAGGGAACGAAGGTTGTGAAGGGGGAACCGATTTTTCCTCGTTTAGATATTCAGGAAGAAGTGGATTTTATTAAGGCTAAAATGCAAGGAACTTCTCCTGCTGTGGAAAAAAAGAAAAAAGAAGAGCCTGAAACTGAAGAAATTGCGATTGATGATTTTATGAAAATCGATTTGCGAGTTGCAGAAGTCATTCATGCCGAGCCAGTGAAAAAGGCTGATAAGCTTCTCAAGCTCCAACTCGATTTAGGATATGAAAAACGCCAAGTTGTATCCGGGATTGCCCAATATTATAAGCCGGAAGACTTGGTTGGACGCAAGGTTATTTGTGTAACAAATTTAAAACCGGTTAAACTGCGCGGTGAGCTTTCTGAGGGAATGATTTTAGCAGGAAGCAAAGATGGCACTTTATCTTTGGCGACTGTAGACCAATCACTGCCTAACGGAGCAAAAGTAAAATAGTACAATATTGAACATAGAAATGTTTCACGTGTAACAGGCAATCGCGGCGAAACATTTCTATGTTTTTTATTAAACCTAACTTCTAAGATGAGAATTAGGCTACTATGTAATAAAAGGAACATCTAAAGGAGAAATTGACAAATGTTATTTGATACACATGCACATTTAAACGCAGATCAGTTCAAAGATGACTTAGAAGAAGTAATCAATCGAGCAAAAAAAGAAGGCGTCAACAATATCGCCGTCGTTGGCTTTGACCGTCCCACCATCAAAAAAGCGATCGAGCTTGCTGAAAAATATGACTTTATTTTTGCCTGTGTCGGTTGGCATCCTGTTGACGCGATTGATATGACGGAGAAAGATTTGCATTGGCTGGAGGAACTTGCGTCTCATCCAAAGGTTGTGGCTCTTGGGGAAATGGGATTAGATTATTATTGGGATAAGTCCCCTAAAGAAATTCAAAAAGAAGTTTTTCGCAAGCAAATCCGCCTCGCTAAAAAAGTGAAGCTGCCGATTGTCATTCATAATCGGGAAGCAACAGCTGATATAGTAGAAATCTTAAAAGAGGAAGGTGCTTGGGAAGTCGGGGGAATCATGCATTGCTTCAGCGACAGCATAGAAATAGCCCGAGAATGCATCGAGATGAATTTTTATATCTCAATTGCAGGTCCTGTTACGTTCAAAAATGCGAAAATGCTAAAAGAAGTGGCAGAGGCCATCCCTTTGGAACGCTTGTTAATTGAAACTGATTGCCCATATTTAGCACCCCATCCATATCGTGGAAAACGGAATGAACCGGCATATGTGAAGCTTGTTGCCGAACAAATTGCGGGAATTAAGGGGCTGTCCGTCGAGGATGTAGCGAAGGCTACAACTGAAAATGCAAAAAAATTATTCGGCATAATTTGATAAGGAATATTGTCGAAATTTGAGGGAGCTTGTCCGATTTTTTTCTTATTCTATAAAGTTCTACATACATTCTTTCATTCATAGGATAACCATGTCGAGAAGTCTCCCTTTCCTTTCCAGATAAAATCTTGCATAATATGAAATATGTTTAGGTAGGAGGTGCATGAATGAGTACGTTTGTGTGTGGAGAAAAGGCTTAGGTTGACAGGAGATGATAATGTTAATATAATCACTCCGAGAAAAGGAGGCGTTTTTCATCGAGATTCGAAACATGAAAAACCTGTTTTCCAAGTCTTTTAGTAAGAAAAAATTGGCCGTTATTTCTGCTAGTTTCCTAGTTTTTGCTGCCGTCTTCGGAATCTTTCTGTTTGAGACGACGAAGAAGACCGTTGCCATAACTCTTGACGGCCAAAAGAAAGTGATTAAAACACATGCAAAAACGATTCAAGATCTATTCGATGAACTTGATATTTCATTACACTCTAAAGACTATGTGTTTCCCACGTTAAATACGGAGGTGAAAGATAATTTAAAAATTGTATGGAAACCGGCAAAACAGGTTCAAGTCGTACAGGGTAAAGAACAAAAAACTGTTTGGACTACAGCTGAAACTGTAAAAGATCTTTTATTGGAACAAAAGATTATCATAAATGAACATGACGTTGTCCAGCCAAAGCCAGAAGAGGCAATTAAGAACAAAATGCAAATTGGAATCAAAAGAGCTTTTCCATTAACGCTGGTTGACGGCGGAAAAAAACAACAAGTATGGTCAACTTCGACTACGGTCGCTGACTTTTTATCACAGCAAGGGATTACACTAAAGGATTTAGACCGTGTTGAACCTAAGTTACATGAGACAGTCAAAAAAAATGCCGTTGTAAACGTCATTCGAGTTGAAAAAGTCACCGATGTAGTGGAAGAACCAATAAACTTTGCAGTCGTCACTAAAAAAGATGCTAACTTAACAAAAGGATCTGAAAAAGTTATTAAGGAAGGCGAGCAAGGTTTATTAACAAAAAAGTATGAAGTTGTTTTAGAAAATGGAAAAGAAGTTTCCAGAACATTAATCAGCGAACAGAAGATAAAGGATAAACAGGATAAAATTGTAGCAGTCGGCACGAAAGTCATCTCTGAGCAAGTATCCCGCGGGAGTGCTGAAGACGGAAGGGAATTTTATGTAAACTCAACCGCGTATACTGCCAGCTGCAATGGCTGTTCCGGCATAACTTCTTCCGGCATAAATTTAAGAGCAAATCCGAATGTAAAGGTTATTGCTGTTGATCCTCGGGTGATCCCGCTAGGAACAAAGGTTTATGTTGAAGGCTACGGATATGCCGTGGCCGCTGACACAGGATCTGCGATTAACGGTTATAAAATAGATGTTTTCTTTCCGACAAATGAACAAGCTTATCGTTGGGGAAATAAAATGGTAAAAATCAAGGTATTAAATTAATTTATTTATGCAGGGGAGATCAGTGTATCCTCTGCATTTTGCATATTATCCTATTTTCTTTATACTTATTGGGGGAGTGTTTCTCTAGTCTCATTTTATGGTTTTTTCATAATAAATAGACGTTTAATGTTACAAAAATGTTTCAGTTTTTTTTCAAAAAAACTAAAAAATTTTAAAGTATTTTGTTCAATAGTAGCAAAAGCACGTACGGCAGGCTGTCTTGTCGAGAAGTCGCTTTTCGATTTCGAGTGGAGGAACAAATGAAGATTAAAGAAATAATTGTAGTGGAAGGAAAAGATGACACATTAGCAATCAAAAGAGCAGTTGATGCAGATACGATCGAAACGAATGGTTCTGCTCTCAGCGAGGAAACGATTGAAAAAATAAAACTGGCCCATCAGAAAAGAGGTGTCATTATTTTTACAGACCCTGATTTTCCGGGTGAAAAAATAAGAAAAACAATTGCACGCCATGTACCTGAGTGCAAACATGCATTTTTGCCGAAAGAAGCTGCCATAGAAAAGAATGGAAAGGGAGTAGGCGTTGAACATGCTTCATCTGAAATGATCAGGGAGGCGCTCGTGCATGCTCAAATCATGAAAGAAGCAATCAATGAGGAAATCACAAAAGATGATTTAATTGCGGCCGGATTAATCGGCGGAAACGGCTCGAAAGAACGGCGTGAAAAATTAGGTAAAATACTGAAAATCGGATATACAAACGGGAAACAGCTACATAAAAGGCTTTTGATGTTTCAGATTTCTCGTGAGGACTTTGCGGCTGCTGTTGCTGTAATTAGACAGGAGGGGCAAGATGAATAAAGATATAGCTACGCCTGCAAGAACGAAAATGATACTTGAAAAATACGGCTTTTCTTTTAAAAAAAGCCTAGGTCAAAATTTCTTAATTGATACGAATATTTTAAAACGAATTGTCGACCATGCACAATTAACCTCTGAGACCGGAACAATTGAAGTAGGACCGGGTATTGGTGCTTTAACAGAGCAGCTTGCCAAGAGCAGCAAAAAAGTAGTCGCATTTGAAATTGATCAACGCTTACTTCCGATTTTAGAAGAAACTCTGTCGCCTTATTCCAATGTAACAATTATTCATCAGGACGTATTAAAAGCTGATGTGAAAGCAATCATTGAAAAGGAGTTTCAAGGGGTAAATGATTTAATGGTTGTCGCCAATCTGCCTTATTATGTAACGACTCCAATAATTATGAAGCTTTTAGAAGAAAATCTGCCAATCAGAGGTATCGTTGTTATGCTTCAGAAGGAAGTAGCAGATAGGATAGCGGCAAAACCGGGTTCAAAAGATTACGGGTCTCTTTCAATAGCCGTTCAGTATTACACAGAACCTGATACAGTCATGGTCGTCCCTAAAACAGTGTTCGTACCCCAGCCTAATGTAGATTCTGCAGTCATACGGCTAACCCGGAGAGAAGTGGCGCCCGTTAAGGTTCGTGATGAAGCGTTCTTTTTTCAAGTTATCAAAGCAAGCTTTGCACATCGGAGAAAAACGCTTCTAAACAACTTAACAAGCCAACTTCCAAATGGGAAAGAGAAAAAAGAAGCTATACTTGCTGCACTTAATCAAGCGGGTATTGACCCGGGAAGAAGAGGAGAAACCCTTTCGATCGAAGAATTTGGCCGGTTGAGCGATGAACTTTATGTGTATTATCACTAAGGGCCCGTAAAGGGTCTTTTTGTTTTTTGCAGGGAGCTGAAATTTAGATATTATTGCGATTTTGCCTTATGTTTGTCGCACCTAAACGGTCGGCTCCGCTTTTCTTATCACATGTTTACTGTCTTTTGCATAGCTTATGAAAAGAAACGGTAAATGATTAGGAAAGCCTCATTGCGGGGGCTTAGTTGGAGTGACGGCAGTGGAGATAAAAATCAGGGATATTGTCGGAAGGGTTTCTTATCGTTGTGACATTTTGTTTAGAGTGATTGATATAAGGTACGAAGATGGAAGGAAAAATGTTATTTTATATGGAGAAGATTTTCGGCTTATTGCCGATGCACCGTACGAGGATTTAATAAAGGTCGATCCATCAAAGCGAATGAAACTGTCAAGAGAATTTCAGTCACTTGAAGAGCAGTCGTTCAGGCTATTTCGCCAAGATGTGGATTTATTAAAAGAAAAGCAAGAATACGATGTAACAGGCGGGTATACGAAACCAGTGAAATATTTTCAAATTCCCGGGAAAGTTCTTCATGTGGATGGCGACCCTTCTTATTTAAAAAAATGTTTAATGTTATATGAAAAAGTCGGTGTTCCTGTTTTTGGAGTTCATTGCAATGAGAAAGAAATGCCGAACAAAGTTGGACATCTAATTGACTATTACCGACCGGATATTTTGGTGATTACCGGTCATGATGCATATTCAAAATCTAAAGGAAAAATAACAGACCTGAATGCGTATCGGCATTCCAAGGATTTTGCTTTGACAGTGAGGGAAGCAAGAAAGAAAGTGCCTCATTTAGATCAGCTAGTTATTTTCGCTGGCGCATGCCAATCTCATTTTGAATCACTGATTCAAGCAGGTGCAAACTTTGCAAGCTCACCTTCTCGAGTAAATATTCATGCACTTGATCCTGTTTATATCGTCGCAAAAATAAGCTTCACTCCTTTTATGGAAAGGATTAATGTGTGGGATGTTCTAAAGAATACATTAACAGGGGAAAAAGGTCTCGGAGGAATTGAAACGCGCGGTGTATTAAGAACAGGAATGCCATTTCATATTGAATATCATGATCAAGAATAAAATGGAAGCCGTTCGTTTTGAAAAACGGCTTTTTTTGCAGAGCATACATAATCTTTGTCGAAAAAGGTCAACCTAATAATGTTGAAATTTGGAGGAAAAAATAAAAGAAAAATTATTGACAATCATTTCAAATGACTGTTATAATTTATATTTTTTATTTGACTCAAATATGTTTGTGTGTTATACTTTACATAGTGAGGTGGACCGAATGCCAAAAACATTATCGGAAATCAAAAAAGCTCTTGATTCAAATTTAGGGAAAAGACTAATGCTCAAGGCGAACGGTGGACGCAGAAAAACGATTGAGCGTTCCGGTATTTTAGCAGAGACGTATCCTGCAGTGTTTGTGGTCGAATTGGACCAGGATGAAAATGCATTTGAACGTGTATCATACAGCTATGCAGATATTTTAACTGAAACGGTTCAAATTACCTTCTATGAAGATACATCAAGAAATGTTGCTTTAAGCTGACAAAATTACGCTTTAAAGCGAACAGCAAACAAATGGTTTGCTTCTTTTTTCTTTCCAAGCCAAAAGACTCCCACTTCAAATCTCTGATTATGTGGGGGTCTTTTTGGCGCTTTTTTGTTTTTCAAAGGTTAAAAAAGGTTTACATGAAAAAGGACGGCAAACCAATACTATAAATGCTGCGTGTAAAGAAAGGGGATGTTTGTATTGGGCAGAAGAAGAGGAATCATGTCAGAGCGTCTCAAAGAAGAGCTTGCGAAGGAGCTTGGGTTTTATGATGTTGTCCAAAAAGAAGGATGGGGCGGAATTAAAGCACGAGATGCGGGAAATATGGTTAAACGTGCAATCGAACTAGCTGAAGAACAGCTGGCTTCAAGACAATAATTTCTTTGATATCTGCAACAATGGCAATAAGGACGATTTATTCTAAAAGAACATTCAGGATTTACCGCGGCAAAAAAGTCGAGCAAAAAGCTCGGCTTTTCTTTTTTATTTAGAATTAAGAGGCGCTTGCGCTTTTCTTATTGTCCAGCTCCAGCGCCTAGCCCCTCGAGGTCGCTTCGGTCCTGCCAATGAAGTCAAAGAGCGACTTCACAGGCAGGACCTCCAGCGCTTGTCGGGGCTGATCAAGGCGCTTGCGCTTTTCGTTAGAAATGATAAAATATCTTATTTGTGAAGAATGTTCAAATGTTACGTTTTGCAGATGGCGTTATGTGGTACAATAGGACAAAATATGGAGATCGTCGAATTTTGTAAAAGAGTAGGTGGACGTAGTGAAGCTTTTGGTTAAAGCCCCGGCGAAAATCAATTTAACATTAGATGTGTTATATAAACGAACAGATGGTTATCATGAAGTAGAAATGATTATGACGACAATTGATTTGGCAGATCGCTTGGAGCTCTCATTGCTGGACGAGGATCAAATTCGAATCATTTCCCATAATCATTATGTGCCTGATGACGAGCGCAACCTTGCATATCAAGCAGCACAGCTTTTAAAGAAACGGTTTCAAGTGAAAAAAGGCGCAATGATTCGTATTGAAAAAACAATACCTGTTGCAGCCGGATTAGCAGGCGGCAGCAGTGATGCAGCTGCTACTTTAAAGGGTTTAAATAAATTATGGAACCTTGGACTGTCATTGGACGAGCTGGCAGAAATAGGTGCTGAAATTGGATCGGATGTTTCTTTTTGCGTATATGGGGGAACAGCACTTGCCAAGGGAAGAGGAGAGATTATAACGGAACTTCCTGCTCCTCCTACATGCTGGGTTATTCTTGCAAAGCCTTCTATTGGGGTTTCAACAGCCGATGTATATCGCAGGCTTGATTTAAGTCGTATCAACCACCCGAACACAAAAGAAATGATAAAAGCAATCGAAACGAAAGATTACAGTAAGATTTGCGAAAATATGGGGAACGTACTTGAAGATGTAACAATGAAAATGCATCCAGAGGTGGTGTTGATAAAAGATCAAATGAAAAGATTTGGTGCAGATGCCGTATTAATGAGCGGAAGCGGCCCAACAGTATTTGGCCTCGTTCAGCACGATTCACGGCTTCACCGTATTTATAACGGTTTAAGAGGATTTTGTGATCAAGTATATGCGGTAAGAATGTTGGGGGAACGGAATATACTTGATTAAATCCGTACATTAATGATATATTATCATTAAAATATTCGGATTTTTTGGAGGTCCTGTTTATGAAATTTCGTCGAAGCGAACGTTTGGTCGATATGACGAATTATTTATTGGAGCATCCTCGTCAATTGGTTCCGTTAACATTTTTTGCTGAAAGGTATAGTTCTGCTAAATCGTCTATTAGTGAAGATTTGGCAATTATTAAAGAAACCTTTGAACAAAGGGGAATTGGTACGCTGCAAACGGTGCCTGGTGCGGCAGGCGGGGTTAAATTTTTTGTAAAAGTGAAAGAAGAAGAAGTAAGACCGTTTATTGCGCATCTTTGTGATTTAATCAGAAATCCGGAAAGACTGCTTCCCGGAGGCTATCTATATATGACTGACATAATCAGCGACCCGCAAATTGTGAACAAAGTAGGGAGAATGTTTGCTTCTGCTTTTTCCAATACCGAAATCGATGTCGTTATGACGGTTGCTACGAAAGGAATACCGCTTGCTTATGCTGTTGCCAGCCAGCTAAATGTTCCTGTTGTGATTGTCAGAAGAGATAGCAAAGTGACGGAAGGATCGACGGTAAGCATCAATTATGTGTCTGGATCGGCAAAAAGAATTCAGACGATGGTTCTTTCAAAAAGAAGCCTGGCAGAAGGATCCAAAGTACTAATCGTGGATGACTTTATGAAGGCTGGCGGAACGGTTAATGGGATGATCAGCCTGCTAGAAGAATTTAATGCTCAAGTAGCCGGAATAGCAGTGTTAGTTGAATCTGAAAATATTGAAGAGCGTTTAGTGGATGAATATCTGTCACTTGTCCGCCTTTCTGACGTTGATGTGAAAGAGAAAAAAATAAAAGTGAGTGAAGGCAATTTCTTTTCAATGAATATTGGAAATCGTTAGACAGAACTTTTCAGGCAGTGATAAAATAAATAAAAAAAAAGGAGGATGTCAAGTGAAAGCGGTTCAAACAAGCAATGCTCCGGCTGCAATCGGCCCTTATTCCCAGGGGATTGTCGTCAATAACTTATTTTTCAGTTCAGGGCAAATCCCGCTGACTGCTGAAGGAGTTATGGTCGAGGGAGACATTAAAGCACAAACACATCAAGTATTTAAAAATTTACAGGCTGTTCTTAAAGAAGCTGGGGCTTCGTTGGAGACAGTTGTGAAAGCAACGGTTTTTATAAAAAATATGGATGATTTTGCAGCAGTAAATGAGGTTTATGGCCAATATTTCTCTACTCATAAACCGGCGCGCTCAACCGTTGAGGTAGCACGTTTGCCAAAAGATGCTTTAGTCGAAATCGAAGTAATTGCCCTCGTAAAATAGGGGTCATATTAGGCATTATGAAGCAATGCTTCCATAAAAATTCAATATAAAAATTATGTCTCACCGATTTACCCTAATTTTTCTAAAAAATTTTACTATTTAAGAAGGAAAATTGGAAATAATGTTGAAATATATAATTAGATATCTATCTATAGGGTAAAGGTGGTGAACAAAATGGAAGTAACTGACGTTAGATTACGCCGCGTTAACACGGATGGAAGAATGAGAGCAATTGCTTCAATCACTCTCGACAACGAATTTGTTGTCCATGACATTCGCGTTATTGATGGAAATAATGGATTATTTGTTGCCATGCCGAGCAAACGCACTCCGGATGGGGAGTTTCGCGATATTGCTCACCCTATTAATTCAGGAACACGCGGCAAAATCCAAGAAGCTGTTTTGGCTGAGTACCACCGTTTAGGTGAATTAGAAGTAGAATTTGAAGAAGCCGGAGCTTCCTAAGGATATACAACTAGGGCCTACTTCATAGATAGGCTCTTTTTTATTTTTATAAAGGTTTTTTCCGCAGATTTTGATGCTATTGAAAATATAGGAACACTTGCTCTAAAATACATATTGGAGATCTATAGGATTTCCGACTTACTGTGAATGCACGCTGCGTTTGATGGAACAGACGTCAAGGAGCTCACGGATTTTCTAGAAGCAATAATCTTTTAGAAAATATCTATGATAAAAAATGTCTGTGCTTTTCTTTTCCCCGATCCTTCCATAGATAAACCACATCTTCTTAATTGCTTCGTAATTATTTTTTGTGATGTTTCCTATAATGACAAAAATATGTACTTAATGATCATTTCTTGAAATGAATGTCTTTTTAAGATATATTCTTTATGGATAAAAAGGTAAATTGGAGGACTGTTAATGTCGACTCGTTATGCCATCATTTTAGCCGCGGGCAAGGGGACAAGAATGAAGTCAAAGCTTTATAAAGTACTTCATCCTGTATGCGGCAAACCAATGGTTCAACATGTTGTTGATCAAGTTTCTAAGCTTAACATAAATGAAATCGTGACGATTATTGGACATGGAGCAGAAAAAGTGAAAGAACAGCTTGGCGGCCAGAGTAAATATGCCCTTCAGCAAGAACAGCTAGGCACTGCCCATGCAGTTATGCAAGCAAAAGAGATGCTTGCAGGAAAAGAAGGAGTGACCATTGTTGTTTGCGGCGATACACCTCTGATCAAGGCTGAAACAATGGAAGCGCTTTTTCGGCATCATGAAGAGACAAATGCGAAAGCAACGATTTTAACGGCGAAGCTTGAAGATCCAACCGGATATGGAAGAATTATTCGCAATGGCGAAGGTTTTGTCGAAAAGATCGTTGAACATAAGGATGCAACAGAGGATGAACGTACGGTAAAAGAGATCAATACTGGAACATACTGTTTCGATAATATCGCCCTATTTCAAGCATTGCAGCATGTTTCAAATGACAATGTCCAGGGAGAGTACTATCTGCCAGATGTGATTGAAATTCTGAAAAAACAAGGAGAGACAGTAAGTGCTTATCAAACAGAAGATTTTGAAGAAACATTAGGCGTAAATGATCGTGTTGCACTTGCTGAAGCAGAGCGGATCATGCGAAAAAGAATTAATGAATTTCATATGCGAAATGGCGTTACGATCATCGATCCTGGTCATACGTACATTGGTCCTGATGTTGAAATCGGTCAAGATACCATTATTTATCCAGGTTCTGTATTAAGTGGAAAAACTGTTATTGGTTCTGACTGCCAAATCGGCCCAAATAGTGAAATTAGAGATTGTCAGGTCGGAATGAACACGGTTATCCGACAATCTGTAGCTCATAATAGCATGATTGGCTCCTCTGTAAACATCGGGCCATTTGCTCACATTCGTCCGGAATCGAATATACATGATGAAGTAAGGATTGGAAACTTTGTCGAAATTAAAAAATCTGATTTCGGAAAAGGAAGCAAAGCTTCACATCTCAGCTATATCGGAGATGCAGAGGTTGGCAGCGGTGTTAACATCGGATGCGGATCTATAACTGTAAACTACGACGGGAAAAATAAATACTTAACGAAAATCGAAGACGAAGTGTTTATCGGCTGTAATTCCAATCTGGTTGCACCGGTAACAATTGGCCGGGGTGCATATGTTGCTGCAGGTTCTACAATTACCGAAGATGTACCGGCAGAAGCATTGTCGATCGCACGTGCCCGCCAAGTCAATAAAGAAAATTACGTTGAAAAATTAAATCTTAAGAAATAAGCAATATATGGAGGTCAATCATGCCCAACCAATATCTAGACCTGAATTTAAAAGTTTTTGCTTTGAATTCCAACACTGCATTAGCCGAAGAAATAGCAAGAGTGATCGGTGTAGAGCTTGGAAAATGTTCAGTTACCCGTTTCAGTGACGGAGAAATTCAAATTAATATAGAAGAAAGTATTCGCGGCTGTGATGTTTTCGTTATTCAATCTACTAGCCTGCCTGTCAATGAACACTTGATGGAATTATTAATTATGATTGATGCATTAAAACGAGCATCTGCTAAAACAATTAATATTGTAATGCCATATTACGGATATGCTCGTCAGGATCGCAAAGCTCGTGCTCGTGAACCGATTACTGCGAAACTGGTTGCCAACCTTCTGGAAACAGCTGGTGCTAGCCGTGTCATTACACTTGACTTACATGCACCACAAATTCAGGGGTTCTTCGATATTCCGATCGATCATCTTATGGGTGTTCCAATTTTAGCAGAATACTTTAAGAACAAAGATTTCGATGGAGATATTGTGATTGTTTCTCCAGACCATGGCGGAGTAACAAGAGCTCGGAGATTGGCAGAGCGCTTGAAAGCTCCGATTGCTATCATTGATAAACGGCGTCCAAAGCCAAATGTAGCTGAGATTATGAATATCGTAGGGAACATTGAAGGTAAAGTGGTAATCTTAATAGATGACATTATTGATACTGCAGGAACGATTACTTTAGCGGCTAATGCTTTAGTAGATAATGGAGCGTCAGAAGTATTTGCCTGCTGTACACATCCTGTATTATCGGGACCTGCCATTGAGCGCATTGAAAACTCAAAAATTAAAGAATTGGTTGTGACAAATTCTATTGCCCTGCCAGAAGAAAAGAGAAGTGAAAAAATTGTTCAGCTTTCAGTTGCTCCACTGATCGGGGAAGCGATTATCCGTGTTCATGAAGAGCAGTCTGTCAGCACACTTTTTGATTAATTAATTAAATAAAAAGCGTATGGCTTGCTAATTTAAGCAAGCCTTGCTCCGTTTTCATATTTTCAATGAGCCGGAAAAGAATTCAGTATACAAACGTTTAGACTTTCCTGATTTAGGGTATTTTTATATATAGACTTTGACTTTAGATTAGGAGGGTGACGTTTTATGAGTGCTGTTTTACAAGCAAAAGAACGGACGGAGTTTCGCAGCTCCATTTTAAGGAAATTGCGCGAACAAGGAAATATTCCGGCAGTTATCTATGGCAGCGGAGTGGAAAGCAAGCCAATTTATGTGAGTGCGAAAGACTTAATAAAAACCATCCGTAAAGTTGGAAGAAATGGGATTATTTCCTTGGATATTAATGGGGATCAGCATCAAGTCATACTAAGGGAATACCAGGAAGATCCTTTGAAAAAGGAATTGATCCATGCTGATTTCCGTGCTGTGGATATGTCATCAGAAATAGACGCGGATGTACGAATCGATCTCGTTGGTGAAGCAGCCGGTGTGAAAGACGGAGGAGTCTTGCAACAACCGCTGCATAGTTTATCCATCACGGCAAAACCTGGTGATATTCCAAATTCTATTGAAGTGGATGTAACAAATCTTCAAGTTGGGGAAGCCTTGACAATTGCAGATATCAAAGCGGATAAACCATACCAAATAAACCATGATGAAGAAGAAGTTATTTGTTCCATATTGCCACCTAAGCAAGAGGAAGAAATAAGCTCAGGTGAAAAACAAGATGGAGGTATTCCTGAGAACGAAGAAGGAAGAGAAACACCTGCTAGTGAAGAATAGATGGTAAAAGCCCTTGTTATACAATTCTTTTAACAAGGGCTTTTTTAGTTTATAATAGCAAAAAGAGTCTTGAAATAAACTTTAATACGAGATTTTTTTAAAAATAAAGGGTGGGAAAAATGAGGTTAATCGTCGGACTTGGCAATCCGGGAAAACTATATGATAAAACAAGGCATAATATTGGATTTGAAGTTATTGATAGACTGTCTGAATCACTAAAAATTCCGTTAGATCAGGCAAAGCTAAAAGGAATTTATGGAATGGGCTTTGTGAACGGAGAAAAGCTGATTTTATTAAAACCGCTTACATACATGAATTTATCTGGTGAATCCATTCGAGCCGTTATGGACTATTATGATATTGCTCTTGAAGATTTGCTGGTTATTTATGATGATCTCGATTTGCCTGTAGGGAAAATCAGGCTACGGCAAAAAGGGAGTGCAGGCGGCCATAATGGAATGAAGTCGACGATTGCCCATTTAGGTTCTCAAGAATTTAACCGAATTCGCGTTGGAATTGACAGGCCGCCTGCTGGAATGAGTGTCGTTGATTATGTTTTGGACCGGTTTCGAGAGGATGAACAGGAAATTATGGATGATGTAATAAAGAAATGTGCTGAAGCATGTGAAGCTTGGCTGCAAAAGCCTTTTATCCAGGTAATGAATGAATATAATCAATAAATCATGAACTGTAGACCTAAAATACTCAATGATCTCTAAATGAATAAGTTCCTCCAAATTCGTAAATAATATGTTTATTGAAAGATGATACAAGGAGGGACAGGCTTGACCATACATTATCATTGCCGCCATTGCGGAGTAGAAATTGGAAGGTTAGAAAAAATGTCTGTTCACGCGGAATCACTTGGTTTGCATAAGTTAACAGGTGAAGAACGGCAAGACATGATATCATATGATAATTCAGGCAATATCCACATAAAATCTATTTGCGAAGACTGCCAGGAAGTTTTGGAGAGAAATCCTGACTATCACCAATATGATTTCTTGCTTCATTAATACGCTTTGGACATTCATCCAAAGCATTTTTCTGTTTGTTCAGCTGCAGCGGCTAGGCCCTCGGGGTCATAAGCCATCCTCCTGTGGTGGCTGAAGAACTGCCTCCTCGGAGGCTGTCTTATGCCCGTCGGGCCTGATCAAGCCGCTTCCGCTTTTCGATTGTCCAGCTGCGGCTCCTAGGGACTTGAGACATAAGCCGTACCGCTGTGGCGGCTGAAGAGCTGCCTCCTCGCGGTCCGTCTTATGTTTTTCGTCCCTAAGCAGTCGCCTCGCTTTTCTGTTTGGAGAGGAGGTTTTTTATGAAAGGAATTATTAATCAATTTAATAAACAAGATGATATACAATCGGTTATTTCCGGTTTGGATGCAGGCTTAAAAGAGCAGTTGATTGCCGGATTATCCGGGTCGGCCAGAACGGTTTTTTTAGCTTCCGTCTATCAACAAACAAAAAAGCCGATTCTGGTCGTAACCCATAATCTATTACAAGCACAAAAACTATATGATGATGTGGCCGGCATGCTCGGAGAGAAAGAAGTGTTTTTATATCCTGCCAATGAACTGATTATGGCTGAAATGAGTATAGCAAGCCCTGAATTGAAAGCCCAGCGTATTGAAACGGTGAATCATTGGAGCAAAAACCAAAATGGAATTGTAATTGTTCCTGTTGCCGGACTGCGAAAAATTTTGCCGCCAAAATCTCTCTGGGAACATTATCAGCTTTTTATAAAACTTGGAGATGAAATAGATTTAGAACAATATTTGCAGAAGCTCATTAAAATGGGTTATGTGCGTACGGACATGGTTTCATCTCCGGGAGAATTCAGCCTGAGAGGCGGTATTATCGATATTTATCCATTAACGGAGCCTGAGCCGATCCGGATTGAATTATTTGATACACAAATCGATTCCATTCGCTCTTTTTCACTGGAAGATCAGCGCTCCAAAGAAAAACTAGCAGAAATTTTAATTGGCCCTGCAACTGAGAATCCACTGGAACCGGAGCATTTTGATAATATTATTAACAAACTTGAAGACGGATTAGCAAAAAGCTTGAACAAAATAAAAGACGATAAATCAAAAGCATTGCTTTTACAAAATATCGGTTACGAGCTTGAACAGTTAAAAAATGGGCAAAAACCGGAGCAAGTATTTAAATATCTATCATTTGCCTATGAAAAAGCCGGTAGTTTACTAGACTATTTACCTGACAACGGACTAATTTTTATTGATGAGATAAGCAGAGTACAAGAGATGAACGATTCTTTAGAAAAAGAAGAGGCTGAATGGTATACAAGTTTATTAAGTGAAGGGCAAATTGTTCATGATATAAAAATTTCACACCAGCTCCATCATTTACTTCAAACAACGAAACGGTCGATTCTTTATTTGTCTTTATTCCTTAGGCACGTTCCAAATACAAATCCGCAAAATATAATTAATATTTCATGCAAACAAATGCAAAATTTCCATGGACAAATGCATGTGTTGAAGGGTGAAATTGATCGCTGGAAAAAAGGCCATTATTCAATTGTTTTTCTAGGGCCTGATAGAGAACGAGTAAAAAAACTTCAAAAAGTACTTGAGGATTATGAAATTGATGCAACCGTTACAGGCGAGAACCAGGAATTATTGCCGGGAAAAGTTCAAATTATTGAGGGAAGCCTGAATACAGGATTTGAAATTCCGATTCAAAAAATCGCAGTCATTACCGAGGAAGAACTATTTAATAAAAAAACAAAGAGACCGGCGCGCCGCCAGAAACTTTCAAACGCAGAAAAGATCAAAAGCTATTCCGAATTGCGAGTCGGGGATTATGTTGTCCATGTTAACCATGGAATTGGGAAATATTTAGGTATTGAAACACTTGAGATTAACGGTGTGCACAAAGACTATCTCCATATCCGCTATCAAGGGAACGATAAGCTTTATGTTCCTGTTGAACAAATTGATCTTGTGCAAAAATATGTTGGCTCAGAGGGAAAAGAGCCAAAAATTTATAAACTTGGCGGCAGTGATTGGAAAAGGGTAAAAAACAAAGTCAAATCATCCGTACAAAACATTGCGGATGATTTGATTAAGCTTTATGCAGAACGGGAAGCGGCCAGAGGATATGCTTTTTCCCCGGATGGAGAGATGCAAAGAGAATTTGAGGCTGCCTTTCCTTATCAAGAAACGGAAGATCAGCTTCGTTCTATACATGAAATTAAAAGAGATATGGAGCGGGAACGTCCGATGGATCGGCTGTTGTGCGGAGATGTTGGTTACGGAAAAACAGAGGTTGCCCTCCGCGCTGCCTTCAAAGCGATTGCAGACGGCAAGCAAGTTGCGTTTCTTGTTCCGACGACAATCCTTGCCCAGCAGCATTATGAAACAATGAAGGAAAGATTTCAGGATTATCCAATAAAGATTGGGTTATTAAGCCGTTTCCGGACAAGAAAACAACAGACCGAGACATTAAAAGGACTAAAAGATGGAACGATTGATATCGTAGTTGGGACTCACCGTCTTCTTTCGAAAGATGTGGTTTTCCGGGATTTAGGTTTATTGATTATCGACGAAGAACAGCGATTTGGGGTTGCCCACAAAGAAAAAATCAAGCAACTGAAAACAAATATCGATGTATTAACGTTAACGGCAACACCAATTCCAAGAACTCTTCATATGTCGATGCTAGGGGTGAGGGACCTGTCGGTTATTGAGACGCCGCCTGAAAATCGTTTCCCTGTCCAAACATATGTATTGGAATATAATGGCGGTCTTGTCAAAGAAGCGATTGAAAGAGAGCTTGCAAGAGGAGGACAAGTTTATTTCTTATATAACCGGGTTGAAGACATTGAGAGGAAAGCGGAAGAAATTTCGATGCTTGTTCCTGATGCAAGGGTTGTATATGCCCATGGGAAGATGTCGGAAAATGAACTAGAATCTGTGATGCTCACTTTCATTGAAGGGGAAGCCGATGTTCTTGTCAGCACAACAATTATTGAAACCGGGGTAGACATCCCGAATGTTAATACTCTGATAGTCTATGATGCTGATAAAATGGGTCTTTCTCAACTTTATCAATTGCGGGGCCGGGTAGGAAGGTCCAACCGTGTTGCGTATGCGTATTTTACCTATCGGAAAGATAAGGTGTTGACAGAAGTGGCAGAAAAACGTTTGCAGGCCATTAAAGAATTTACCGAACTAGGATCAGGATTTAAAATCGCGATGCGTGATTTATCAATCCGGGGAGCAGGCAATTTGCTTGGGGCAGAGCAACATGGATTTATCGACTCTGTTGGATTTGACCTGTATTCACAAATGCTGAAAGAAGCAATTGAGGAACGAAAAGGTAACAATGAACAGCCAAAGAGAACCCAGCTTGAGATTGATTTAGAGGTTGATGCTTATATCCCTGATTCGTATATCGCGGACGGTCACCAAAAAATAGAAATGTACAAACGATTCCGGGCTATTAGTTCCCTTGATGATATAGAAGAACTTCAGGAAGAAATGATCGACAGATTTGGAGAATATCCTGATGAGGTTGCATATTTGTTCCAAATTGCTGAGATGAAGGTTTACGGCCAGCTTGCCGGAGTAGAAATAATAAAACAGACGAAAAACGAAGTGCTGATTTTATTGTCGGAAGAAGGAAGTAAGGATATAGACGGCCAGAAAATTTTCCAACTAAGCAGCAAACATGGCAGAGTTGTCGGCTTAGGCATGGAAGGGAAAAAGCTGAAAATGGTTCTTCATATTAAAGGGATTGATATTCCAATGTGGATGAATATTGCATTTGAGATGATTCAGGGTTTGCATGATGCGAAAAAAGACCCGGTTGAACAATAGGCTTTTATACGGAATTTCTTGCTCTGTCATTGAATTGTATTGGTAATGATGTTTAAAATAAACAAACAAGGGTATTTTCTATTAAGTAACCGCTTTTTTATTGGTATGATTATCCGTTTTTGGTATATTTATCGCTTGTAAGAAAAAATATTAGATTGTGTATAGAACTTTCCGTATGAAAGATACTAAGTTCAAATTTGGTGATGATTTCAAATAAAGAGAACTTGATACATTGCCAAAAGAAAATAATCATCAGATGAAAGTGAGGCATCGTTGAATGAAAGCAACAGGTATTGTTCGTCGAATCGATGATTTAGGTCGAGTAGTTATTCCAAAAGAAATTCGCAGAACTTTGCGTATACGTGAGGGAGATCCATTAGAGATTTTTGTGGATCGTGATGGAGAGGTAATTTTAAAGAAGTATTCTCCTATTAGTGAGTTAGGTGATTTTGCAAAAGAATATGCTGAAGCATTATATGACAGTTTAGGGAATCCTGTATTAATCTGTGATAGAGATGCTTATATTGCGGTTGCCGGCGGTTCGAAAAAGGACTACTTAAATAAAAACATTAGTGATCTTGTAGAGAAAATAATGGAAGAACGGAATTCTGTTCTTCAAAATCAACAATCATCCGTATCCCTTGTTGATGGATATGAAGAACCTCTTTCTGCTTATACGATTGGACCGATCATTGCAAATGGGGACCCAATTGGAGCAGTAATTATCTTTTCAAAGGACGGTTCTCTCGGAGAAGTTGAGCAGAAATCTGTAGAAACAGCTGCTAGCTTTCTTGCAAGACAAATGGAACAATGATTATTTGAATGCAAAGGTTTGAGCGCACGCACTGGCTGGACAAGTATTTGTTCAGCCAGTGCGTACGCTTTTTTGTGTTGTCTAGTTTCGGGCAGTCGCTTCCGCTTTTCTATGTTATAATACGTTCGATATTGTTTTTGGAAGGGGATGGGCGATGAAGCCCGAGATTGAATCAAAACAGGTTGTTAAAGGAGCGTTTTTATTAACAGTCGCTGCTATCATTACAAAAATATTAAGTGCCATTTATCGGGTTCCATTTCAAAATATTGCAGGTGACATCGGCTTTTACATATACCAGCAAGTTTATCCGTTTTATGGAGCGGCAGTTGTTCTTTCTACCTATGGGTTTCCGGTCGTCATTTCAAAACTTTATGCAGAGAAGATGTCTCTAAATGATAGGGATGGAGCCAATCAGCTTTTAGTTATCTCTTTCTTTTTTTTATTGCTGCTTGGGCTGATTTGTTTTTTCGGATTGTATACCGGAGCAGACTGGTTGTCTAGGCTGATGGGAGATTCAAATCTTGCTCCATTATTTAAAGTCATATCGCTTGTTTTTCTGATCTTTCCGTTTATCTCTGTTTTAAGAGGCTATTTTCAAGGGAAAAATGATATGGTGCCGACTGCTGTTTCGCAGATTGGTGAACAAACGGTCAGGGTTGCAACAATCCTGACATTAGCTTCTGTTTTTATGGCAAAGGATTACCCTCTTTATTTTGCCGGGGCCGGAGCAGTGTTTGGTTCGGTTACCGGCGCACTTACATCAGCCTTAATTTTATGGTTGTTTCTTAAGAAAAAAAATAAAAAGTTCGTATTTACAAAGGCTTTAAGGCTGACGCGCTCTCAAACGGCCAGAATGATAAAGGCGTTGTCCATTGAAGGGACAGCGATCTGTATTACTGGAATGCTTTTGATTATTATTCAGCTGGCAGATTCCCTCAATTTATATTCCCTGCTTATTGTTTCAGGCGCAGGCCGAGAAGAAGCAAAAGTCCTGAAAGGAATTTATGATCGCGGCCAGCCGCTCATCCAGCTTGGAACCGCGCCTGCGACTTCATTGTCTTTAACACTTGTACCGTTGATTTCTCGTGAAAAATTAAAAGCGAAAAAAGATCTATTGTTGGAAAAAATTAAATCAGCGATTCAAATTAGTGTAATTATTGGAACTGGTGCTTCAGTCGGATTATGGAGCATTATCGAGCCGACAAATAAAATGCTTTTTGAAAACTCAGAAGGCTCTAATGTGCTGGCTGTCTTATGTTTCATCATTTTATTAAGCTCTATTATTATTACTTTATCGAGCATTCTTCAGGGTATGGGCTATACACTATTTCCTGCATTGACCATCTTAGCCGGGTTTGCTTTAAAGCTTATGGGAAATCTTATCTTAGTTCCTTCTTTCGGCATTATGGGAGCTGCGATGGCATCTTTAGCAACATTTGCTTTTATCATGATATTATTGATGGTGAAAGTTTGGATGATTATTGGAACTCGATTGTTATCGGCTCGCTTGTTATTCGTTGTCATGTTGGCGGCAGGTGTAATGGCTTTGATCCTGCATGTTTATATAACGTTTTCAGATCGACTCTTTTTTATAAGTGAAGCAGGCCGCATTGCATCAGCGATTCAGGCTGTCAGCGCAGTTGGACTTGGCGGGCTTGTCTACTTATGGATCATTTTAAGAGGACATATCCTTAAGAAAGAAGAAATTGCACTGCTTCCATTAGGAAGCAAGTTATTATTATTACTGCCAAAAAGAGATTAGGAGAAGAACCATATGGCCAAAAAAATTGTCATTGTTGGACTTGGTGCGGGAGATTTAGATCAGCTCCCATTAGGGGTATATAAAAAACTTACTGGAAGTAAAAATATTTATTTACGGACAAAAGAGCATCCAGTTGTTTATGAGCTCGAAAAAGAGGGAGTTCAATTTGAGTCCTTTGATTATATTTATGAAAAACATGAAAAATTTGAAGATGTTTATGAGGAAATTTGCACTGTACTGCTGCAACAAGCAGCTGCAGAAACAATTGTTTATGCAGTACCCGGTCATCCCCTTGTTGCTGAAAAAACGGTACAGTTATTGTTAGAAAGGGGAAAAAAACAGGGGATTGAAATAGAAATCGGGGGAGGTCAAAGTTTTCTTGACTCTCTCTTTCAAGCTTTAAAAATCGATCCGATTGAAGGGTTTCAGCTACTCGATGGCACATTTTTAAAACGCGACAATATAAATCTTACCCAGCACGTTATTATTGGCCAGGTTTATGATGCTTTTGTTGCCTCCGAAGTAAAACTAACTTTGATGGAAAAGCTTCCTGATGATTATGAAATCTATATTGTGACAGCTGCAGGAAGCAAAAACGAATGCATTAAGAAAATTCCACTTTACGAACTGGACAGGGAAATGGAGTTAAACAATTTAACATCTGTATACATTCCTCCGGTTTCTGATGAAAAGCTGCTTTATAAAGAATTTACAAAGCTTAGGGAAATTATTGCTGAATTAAGAGGACCAAACGGATGTCCATGGGATAAAAAACAAACACATCAGTCGCTAAAAAAATATCTAATTGAAGAAGCTTATGAATTAATTGAAGCAATTAATCTTGACGATATTGATCATATGATTGAAGAACTTGGAGACGTGCTCTTGCAAGTAATGCTTCATGCGCAAATTGGAGAGGATGAAGGGTTCTTTTCCATTGATGATATTATAGAATCAATATCTGCAAAAATGATTAGACGCCACCCGCATGTATTCGGCGATACCCAAGCTCTAAATGTAGAAGCTGTTTTGCAAAATTGGGAGCAGATTAAAAAGGCAGAAAAAGGTGGAAAGCCTTCCTCTAGGTTAAAAGGGGTAGGAAGAGGCCTGCCTAATTTGCTGAGAGCTTTTGCGTTGCAAAAAGAAGCGGCAAAAGTTGGTTTTGATTGGAAAGAAATTCAGCCTGCCTGGGAGAAAGTAAAAGAAGAATTAGAAGAATTTCAGAGTGAGATTGTAAAACCAGAACAGAATGAGAATTTATTTAAAGAGTATGGAGATTTGCTTTTTGCACTCGTTAATATTGCCCGGTTTTGCAATATTGATCCTGAAGAAGCTTTGTTTGAGGCTAATCAAAAATTTATCCGCAGATTTTCCTATGTAGAGCAAAAAGTGATTGAGAGCGGTAAATCCTTTGAACAGTTTTCATTAGAAGAACTTGATTCGTTTTGGGACGAAGCAAAAAAACAAGGATTATAACGTAAATAACAGGGGAGAGTGAAAAGAATGCGGCTCGATAAATTTTTAAAAGTCTCACGGCTTATTAAACGCCGGACATTAGCAAAAGAAGTTTCAGACCAAGGAAGGATTACAATTAACGGCCAGCAAGCAAAAGCCAGCTCTACAGTGAAAGAAGGAGATGAACTGACTATCCGGTTTGGCCAGAAGATTGTAACTGTAAAAGTAGAAAAGCTTCAAGAAACATCTCGCAAAGAAGAAGCGGCTGAAATGTACTCTGTCATTAAAGAAGAGAGAATACAGGAAACTGAATAATTGAGGAAAGCGGGGGTTTCGTCCTCCGCTCTTGTTCTATTTATCCCGCTTTTTACATACACATGTACAAAAAGGTTGTACATTGTGATTGTGAGGGATGATGATGAGTCAATATTACGAAACAAATAATTCAAGCAAAAGCCCCGTCCAGGAACATGACATCATTATGAGGAGCAGGCGCTTGCTTGATATAACAGGAGTCAAGCAAGTAGAAAGTTTTGATAACGAGGAATTTTTGCTGGAGACTGTTATGGGTTTTCTCGCAATACGCGGTCAAAACCTGCAAATGAAAAATCTTGATGTCGATAAAGGGATTGTTTCCATTAAAGGGAAAGTGTACGATATTGTTTATTTAGACGAGCACCACGGGGAGAAAGCTAAAGGAATTTTTAGCAAGTTGTTTCGATGACCCTGTCAACACAGTTCATTACGATGCTAGCCATGATTGGCATGGGCAGTTTTTTCGGGGCCGCCCTTGATACGTATAACCGATTTTTACAGCGTTCCCGTCGAAAGAAATGGTTTGTTTTTATGAATGATTTACTCTTTTGGCTGTTGCAGGCACTTATCATTTTTTATGTCTTGTTTCTTGTCAATAAGGGAGAAATAAGGTTTTTTATTTTTATTGCTCTTTTGTGTGGATTCGCGGCGTATCAAAGCTTGATCAAACAACTGTATTTGCGACTTTTGGAATTTGCTATATCCATCTTTGTAGCGACTTATAAGTTTGTTGTAAAGACTATTCAAATGCTTATCATAAGGCCTCTTCAATCGTTATTTTTACTCGTCATTTCAATTGTTGTTATGATTGGAAGGGGTCTTTTTGCCCTTGTTAAATTTGTTTTTAAGGTTTTAGTATTTATAGGAAAGACTCTTTGGAGACCAATTCAGGGCTTGCTTTTCTTTTTTTGGAGGCTTATGCCGAAAAACATTAAAAAATTCGTCGAGAAGTTATATAATAAAATGGCAGGAATTATACACAGTTTAAAGAAATATGTTGTAAGCTTTAAAAATAGATGGAAAAATCGTAAAGAGTAAGGAGGTTTGCAAACGGTGAGTGCAGTAGGAAAACGCAACATTGCAAAAATTGAAACAACGTATTCCCGAAAGCTGGAAAAGGCTGAAATCTCGGCAAACCGCAGACGTAAACTGCTGATTAGGCGTCTCACCGTCTTTTTTATCTTTGCTGCAGCTGTGTCTTTTGTGATGATCTCAACTCTTGTATCCCAAGCCTCCATCCTTGAAGAAAAACAAAAAGAAAAGAGAGCTCTTGAAGAAAAACTATCTGACCTCAAAAAAAGGCAGAATGTGCTGCAAGAGGAAATTGTTAAATTAAACGATGACGACTATATAGCAAAACTTGCCAGGAGAGATTATTTCCTATCTGAGAATAATGAAATTATCTTTAATTTGCCAAAAGAGAAAAAGGAAAAAACATCCGTAAAGTAGTATTATTGACACTCTTTTTCTTAATTTTGTATAATATGTAATAAGTATGATTTTTTATTTTTTTAAGGAGGAAAATTTTTTTTATGTCAATCGAAGTAGGCAGCAAGTTGCAAGGAAAGGTCACTGGCATCACTAATTTCGGAGCGTTTGTGGAGCTGCCAGAAGGCTCAACAGGTCTTGTTCATATCAGTGAGGTCGCAGATAATTATGTTAAGGATATTAATGACCATTTAAAAGTTGGAGACGAAGTTGAAGTTAAGGTTATTAATGTTGAAAAAGATGGAAAGATTGGCTTATCCATTAAAAAGGCAAAAGAAGGAAGCGAACAGACTAAACCACAACATTCTTATTCGCCTCGCTCACGTCAAGGCGGCCCGCGTCAAGGGAGAACAAACGATAACCGGAATAATAGCAGAGCCGAATCCTTCGAATCAAAAATGGCTCGTTTCTTAAAGGACAGTGAAGATCGTTTATCGTCTTTAAAGCGTCATACTGAATCAAAACGCGGAGGAAGAGGAGCCAGACGTGGTTAATCTAACTTGCTGCTTATTTATGATAGATAGCAGGTTTTAAAATCTAAATAAATTAGTATGTAAAAGGCTGGTCTTTTAAGGCTTGCCTTTTTTTATTTGTAGGAACACACAAAAAAGCGCCGGTGTTTAACCGGCGCTCTCCGCATTTCGATATAGCGGCGGAGGGGATCGAACCCCCGACCTCACGGGTATGAACCGTACGCTCTAGCCAGCTGAGCTACGCCGCCATTGTAAAAGGCACATGAAATATAATACATAGTTATTAAGATTGTGTCAATAAATAATACAAAGAAAAATGTTGGTTTTTTGGAAATTTTAATCAATAAGTATGAGTAAGCTTTTTTAGCAATTGCGGGCACTGTAAAGTGAAATATTTTGATATTTCTGTTTTCTTTTCGGATATTAAGATGAAAAGAGTCGAACGAATTTCAATTACTTGTCCGCATTTTGACAAACTTTTAAGTAAGCTTCTTTTATAATAATCCCCAAATATAAAAATTAGGGGAGTGGAGTCGAGTGCAAAAGGCAGAACGGAATTTAATCGAACCGATTGGAGAAGTAAATTTTGAACGGCCCAAATTGGAATTGGCAAAGATCCTTCATAAATTTCAAGTGAAACTGGAATATATCTTTATAAAAAAGGGTTATCTTTTGTTGTTTATTGGTTTTTTGCTTGGAAGAGCATTAATATTGGCAAAGTTAACTCCATTTAGCCTCCCGTTTTTTGCTGCTGTGTATTTTTTAAGAAGAGACAGAGCGCCGCTCGCACTAATTGGATTAGTTGGGGGTGCTGCTACACTATCATTAAAAATCGCGGCTGTTACTTTTGTAGTTGTTTTTCTCTTTCTTTTTTGTTTTCGCATTTCAAAGAAATGGCTGAAAAATGAAATGAAAGCTCTTCCTTTTTACGTTTTTTCGATCTTGCTGATCGGAAAAACTGCAGAAAGCTTCGTTTTTTCTGGACAAGTTACTCTATATGACGGGATGATGTCTGGTATAGAGGCAAGCCTTGGTTTTATCCTGACCTTAATTTTTTTGCAAAGCATTCCATTATTAACGATAACCAAACGCCGGCAATCTTTAAAAACGGAAGAAATTGTTTGTCTAATTATTATGCTTGCTTCTATTATGACAGGTACAATTGGCTGGTCTGTCTATGATTTATCTGTCGAACATATCATGTCCAGGTATCTTGTTTTATTATTTTCGTTTGTAGCTGGTGCAACTGTAGGATCGACGGTTGGGGTAGTTACTGGCTTAATATTTAGTCTTGCTAATGTTTCGAGTTTTTATCATATGAGTCTTCTTGCGTTTGCGGGGCTTTTGGGAGGCCTTTTGAAAGAAGGGAAAAAGACTGGTGTCGCAATCGGTCTTTTCATTGCTACATTACTAATTGGCATGTATGGCGAAGGTAGCGGAACATTGACAAAAACTTTGCTTGAATCAACTTCCGCAGTATTGTTATTCTTTCTTACACCAACTATTTTAACTTCCAAGCTGGCAGTATATATTCCTGGAACACCGGAATACGCAGCTGAACAGCAGCAATATATGAGAAAAATGCGTGATGTGACTGCGCAAAGAGTAGCCCAGTTTTCTAATGTATTTCAAGCGTTATCAAAAAGCTTTACTTCTTTAGACCAGGTAGAGGCAGATGAAGATTCAAACGACCGTGAATTGGATTATTTTTTGAGTAATGTTACTGAAAAAACATGCCAGACATGTTTTAAGAAAGAACATTGCTGGACAAGAAACTTTAATACAACATATGACTACATGAAAGAAATTATGCATGAGATTGAAGAAGGTTCGGGAGCCGTTTCGCAAAAGTTGTACCGTGACTGGGAAAAGCATTGTACTCGTTCAAAAAAAGTATTGGAAGTTATACAACAGGAATTAACCTTTTATCATGCTAATCAAAGGCTGAAAAAACAAGTTCAAGAAAGCCGTAAATTAGTAGCAGACCAATTGCTTGGTGTTTCAGAAGTTATGGAGGATTTTGCAAAGGAAATACAAAGAGAAAGAGAAAACCATTATAAACAAGAAGAGCATATCCTTGAAGCGCTCCAATCATTTGGCATACAAATCGAACATGTTGAAATTTACAACTTGGAGCAAGGAAATGTGGATATTGAAATGACCATACCAAACTGCCGCGGACATGGGGAATGTGAAAAACTCATTGCTCCAATGCTTTCGGACATCCTTGGAGAAACGATAGTCGTGAATACTGAAGAATGCTCAACAGTCCCGAACGAATTTTGCTATGTTACGTTTCGGTCAGCGAAAGCTTACACAGTGGAAACCGGAGTAGCTTATGCTGCAAAGGATGGTGGGCTCGTTTCAGGAGACAGTTACTCGACGATCGAATTAGGGTTTGGCAAGTATGCAATTGCAATTAGCGACGGAATGGGCAATGGAGAACGGGCACATTATGAAAGCAAAGAAACACTCCAATTACTGCAAAAGATTCTTCAATCAGGCATCGAAGAAAAAGTGGCAATTAAATCCGTTAATTCTGTGTTATCGCTCAGAACGACGGACGAAATATTTTCCACTCTTGATTTAGCAATGATTGATTTGCAAAATGCTTCCGCAAAGTTTTTGAAAATTGGTTCAGCTCCAAGTTTTATAAAAAGAGACAGCAAGATTATAAAGATTGATTCAAGCAATTTGCCAATAGGAATTTTACAGGATTTTGAAGTTGATGTCGTTAGTGAACAGCTCAAAGCAGGGGATCTATTGATCATGATGAGCGACGGAGTATTTGAAGGTCCTAAACATGTCGAAAACTATGATTTTTGGATGAAGCGAAAAATTCAAGAATTACAAACAGACGATCCTCAACAAATTGCGGACTTAATCATGGAAGAAGTCATTCGGTCAAGAGCAGGCTTTATTGAAGACGATATGACCGTGGTTGTAGCAAAAATAAAGCATAATACGCCAAAGTGGGCTTCCATTCCAGTTCAAGCATATAAGGAAAGAGCTTAAACTTTTAAATTAGCTTGGCTTCGCCCACACCGCCTTATTAAGTTGGTCATGTTTTTGGATGAAGCTTATTTCCTTGTCAAGGTGGGAATTTGGAACTCATGCACGTTTCTTAAGGTATAAATCCTTCCTTTTCCGTCGAAAATGGTAACATCTTTTAAAACGGAGGGAAGCCTAATGAAAGCAGGGACGTTAAGGCAAATCTTACTGATAACGGATGGATGTTCAAATCATGGGGATGATCCTGTTGCGATGGCAGCATTAGCCCGTGAACAGGGAATAAGCGTGAATGTTATTGGAGTTATGGAGCATGATGTGATTGACGAACGGGGAATGATGGAAATAGAGAATATCGCTTTATCTGGCGGGGGCGTCAGCCAGGTTGTGTATGCCCAGCAGCTTTCACAGACCGTTCAAATGGTTACAAGAAAAGCAATGACACAAACACTTCAAGGTGTTGTAAATCGTGAACTTCAACAAATTCTTGGAGGATCTCAAACAATAGAAGATCTGCCTCCCGAAAAAAGAGGCGAAGTAATGGAAGTGGTGGATGAGCTAGGTGAAACAGTTGAATTGGAATTGTTGATTCTTGTCGATACAAGTGCGAGTATGAAACATAAACTTCCTACAGTAAAAGAGGCTTTGCTTGACTTGTCTCTAAGCCTGAATGCCCGTTTGGGGGATAACCGGTATTCATTATTAATATTTCCCGGGAAAAAAAATGATGTCGAAAAATTGCTTGATTGGACTCCAAAGCTCGAATCTTTGACAAGTATTTTCCCAAAGTTAACAACCGGAGGGATTACACCTACTGGACCGGCAATCCGTGAAGCGTTAAGTGCCTTTAAGAAAAAACGTTCGTTAAGGAGTTTGCTTTCTAGTGATGATGAACAATTCTTTGAAGAATCGATTTAAAGTAGTCCCAGGTACGATTATTGAAGGGAAATGGCACAGGAATCGTTATACGATTGTAAAAGAATTGGGATATGGCGCTAACGGGACTGTTTTTTTAGCGAAAGCCGGTAATAAACATGTGGCTTTAAAATTGAGTGACAATGGAATGTCGATTATATCCGAGGGAAATGTCTTAAAATCTTTTGCAAAGGTCCAGGGATCTGCCCTTGGACCTTCTTTACTGGATGTCGATGACTGGGAAACGAAAAGCGGAAAAATCTCTTTTTATGCAATGGAATATATTCATGGGCCTGATTTGCTTACGTTCATTCAAACGAAAGGGCAATCGTGGATAAGCATCTTAATTCTTCAGCTTCTGTCTGATCTAGGGAAATTGCATAACAACGGATGGGTGTTTGGAGATTTGAAACCCGATAATCTTATTGTGACTGGACCGCCGCCGAAAATTCGCTGTATTGATGTTGGAGGAACAACGGTTCATGGAAGGGCCATAAAAGAGTTTACCGAATTTTATGACAGAGGCTATTGGGGTCTTGGTACGAGAAAAGCTGATCCCCAATATGATTTATTTGCAGTGGGCATGATTTTAATGAATATAGCTTATCCTAAACGGTTTATGAAACAATCTGGCGGACTCCAACAGCTTAGGGCTGCAATTCGGAAAAAACAAGAATTACATAAATATGAAGACATCATTTTAAGAGCACTTAAAGGACAATATTTGACTGCAGAGGAAATGCGTATTGATTTGTTAAAAGTGATGGGAGTTGGAAGATCAAAACGTGATGAAAGACAGCCAGTATCTGCTTCCGGGCGACGGCATTATCCACAACAAAACAGCCGGCGTACCATGAAAAAGCAAAAAAAACGCAGCAGATTTGTTGAAACGATTCTAATTGTTTTTGTTATTTCACTGCTCTACATTTTATATATATTTGGGCAAATTTTTTAAGCATTTCTTTCAGGGAAAATGAAACCCTTTTTTATCTGATTCGTAATAAAAGAATATCAATGAAAACCAAGATTTTTGAAATTAAAACGATATAAATGGTAAGCTAATCAAAGCTGTATTTATTAAGAAAATGAATATCTTTCAAATTGCCAGAAAAAATTTAACTAAACTTTTAAGGAAGAAAACGACATGTTAGAACAAAAAGTTGATGCCTTTCTTAAACGCCATAATATGAATCTTGCCAATAAAGGTATATTAGTGGGAGTTTCGGGGGGACCGGATTCGTTGGCATTGCTCCACTATTTATGGAGACTTAAAGATGAACGGAACCTTCAAATTGTAGCGGGGCACGTTGATCATATGTTTCGGGGCGATGAATCGTACGAAGATGCATTGTTTGTAAAGGATTTTTGCGAGAAAAGAGGGATCCTGTTTGAAATGTCCCGAATAAATGTACCTGAATATATCAAAAAATCAGGAAAAAGCCCTCAGGCCGCAGCCCGTGACTGCCGCTACAATTTCTTTAAAAAGATAATGAAAAAACATGGTCTGCGATATTTAGCTCTTGGCCACCATGGGGATGATCAGATTGAAACCATCTTAATGAGGCTGACAAGGGGCAGCTCAGGAACAGCAAGAGCTGGGATCTCTTTCCAAAGAGCTTTTCATGATGGCAAGATTATTCGACCATTTCTTGGAATAAGCAGGCAGGACATCGAAGAATATTGCAAGCGGCATGGTTTGGAGCCAAGATTGGATCCGAGCAATGAAAAAAATATTTATGTCAGAAATCGGTTCCGTCATCATTTGCTCCCATTTTTAAAATCAGAAAACCCGCAAGTACATGAGCATTTTCAGCGTTTTAGCGAGGATTTAGAATGCGATGAAAAGTATCTGCAGGAATTAACTGTCGAAAAAATGAATACAGTAATCATGAATAAAGAACAAGACCGGGTGACGATCGATATTGATGCATTCCGGTCAATGCCGATGCCTTTACAAAGGAGAGGGATTCAACTAATATTATACTATCTTTATAAGGAAATACCTGTTTCTCTTTCCGCGGTACATATTGATCACGTATTTTCTTTATTAAGCAGTTCTCATCCTTCCGGAACGCTTGATTTCCCAAATAATTTAACCGTTATACGTTCTTATAATCAATGCCATTTTCAATTTGGGATAAGCCAAAGGAAGTCTTTTCGATTTGAGATTGCTGATCCCGGTACAGTTTTGCTGCCTAATGGCTGGAAAATAACAATGGAATATATTGACAAAGGTTTTGTTGATACAGATAAGAATTGTTTCGTTTTTAATGCAAAAGAGGTTCCGCTTCCATTGATTATAAGATCGAGGAAAAATGGCGATAGAATGACGATAAAGGGTATGAAGGGATCAAAAAAGATAAAAGATATTTTTATTGACTGTAAAATTCCATTGCTGGAAAGAGATGAGTGGCCGGTAGTGACAGATCAGAACGGTACTATCCTCTGGCTTCCGGGTCTGAAAAAATCCAATCTTATTTTTAATGAAAATGAAAACAGCAGTTACATAAAACTAACATACACAAAGCAATGATACTTCTAGGGGGCGCACATTCCATGAAAAATGACATTGAAAAAGTTTTAATTACAGAAGAAGAAATTCAAGAAAAAATTAAGGAATTAGCGGCTGAACTAACTGCGGAATATGACGGCCGTTTTCCGTTAGCAATTGGGGTGCTGAAAGGAGCAATGCCTTTTATGGCAGATCTTCTGAAGCGAATTGATACATATCTTGAAATGGATTTCATGGACGTATCCAGTTACGGGAACTCCACTGTATCCTCAGGGGAAGTCAAAATTTTGAAGGATTTAGATACTTCTGTTGAAGGACGGGATATTTTAATCATTGAGGATATTATCGACAGCGGCTTAACGCTTAGCTATCTTGTTGAGCTTTTCCGCTACCGGAAAGCAAAATCAATTAAGATCGTTACGCTTCTTGACAAGCCTACAGGAAGAAAAGCCGATATTCAAGCTGACTATGTCGGGTTTATTGTTCCAGATGAATTTGTTGTAGGGTACGGATTAGATTACGCCGAAAAATATAGAAACCTTCCATATATTGGAGTGTTAAAACCGGAAGTATATAGAAATAATGGTTAAGTAAAGAATATGAAAAAAACTGATTTCTTCGATGCAATATAGACTTTCCAACAAGTCTTATTCCTTGTGTTGGCATGATTTTCTATGATACTATTTAATATAGTTTGTTTACCGTGGGAGGAGGTAAGGGATGAATCGGATCTTCCGTAATACCATCTTTTATTTATTGATATTTTTAGTCATTATTGGCGTTGTTAGCTTCTTTAACGGCAACAACCAGCCGAGAGAACATATATCCTATGATCAATTCCTCAAGCATTTGGAAAACGGAGACATTAAATCGATTTCCATGCAGCCTGAACGAGGTGTATACGAAGTACGCGGCAAATTAAAGGGTTATGATGCAGATAAATATTTTTTAACTTATGTGTGGAATAGCGATAAATTACTCGACCGCATCGACAAGGCAGCTCAAGAAGCAAAAGTTGAGATATTGCCTGCTAAGGAAACAAGCGGCTGGGTAACATTTTTTACTTCCATCATTCCGTTTATTATCATCTTTATTCTTTTCTTCTTCTTATTAAACCAGGGTCAGGGCGGCGGCAGCCGTGTCATGAACTTTGGAAAAAGCAAAGCGAAGCTTTATAACGAAGATAAGAAAAAGGTGCGTTTTAGAGATGTTGCGGGTGCAGATGAAGAAAAGCAAGAACTTGTTGAAGTTGTTGAATTCCTAAAAGATCCTCGCAAATTTTCAGAACTTGGTGCACGCATCCCGAAAGGCGTTCTTTTAGTGGGCCCTCCAGGTACAGGTAAGACATTGCTTGCACGTGCAGTTGCCGGAGAAGCCGGTGTTCCGTTCTTCTCAATCAGCGGTTCTGACTTCGTTGAAATGTTCGTCGGTGTTGGTGCTTCTCGTGTCCGTGATTTATTTGAAACTGCGAAGAAGAATGCGCCATGTATTATCTTTATTGACGAAATTGATGCAGTCGGCCGTCAGCGCGGAGCTGGACTTGGTGGAGGCCATGATGAGCGCGAACAGACTTTGAACCAATTGCTTGTTGAAATGGACGGATTTGGAGCGAATGAGGGTATAATTATAATCGCGGCGACTAACCGCCCGGATATTTTAGACCCTGCTTTACTGCGTCCAGGGCGTTTTGACCGCCAGATTACAGTAGACCGTCCGGATGTAAAAGGACGTGAAGCGGTTCTTAGAGTACATGCTCGAAATAAGCCTCTTGATGAGTCTGTCAATTTAAAGAGCATCGCGATGCGGACTCCAGGGTTTTCTGGTGCGGACCTTGAAAACTTGCTCAACGAAGCTGCCCTAGTAGCAGCTCGCCAGAATAAGAAAAAAATTGATATGTCTGACATTGATGAAGCGACTGATCGAGTTATTGCCGGCCCTGCGAAAAAGAGCCGTGTTATCTCTGAAAAAGAAAGAAAAATTGTTGCTTTCCACGAAGCTGGCCATACTGTCATCGGTTTAATGCTGGATGAAGCTGAAATGGTTCATAAAGTAACGATTGTCCCGCGTGGCCAAGCAGGCGGATATGCGGTAATGCTTCCAAAAGAAGATCGCTATTTTATGACAAAACCCGAATTGCTTGATAAAATTACTGGTCTTTTAGGCGGCCGTGTAGCAGAAGAAATTGTGTTTGGTGAAGTCAGCACTGGTGCACATAATGACTTCCAGCGTGCGACGGGCATTGCGCGTAGAATGGTTACTGAGTTCGGGATGAGTGATAAGCTCGGTCCTCTGCAGTTTGGACAATCTCAAGGCCAGGTGTTCCTTGGAAGAGATATCCATAGTGAGCAAAACTATTCGGATGCAATTGCTTATGAGATTGATTTAGAAATTCAACGTATTATTAAAGAATGTTATGAAAGAGCAAGAAAAATTTTAACAGAAAACCGTGAAAAGCTTGACCTTATAGCTAATACGTTGTTAGAAGTGGAAACGCTAGATGCAGAGCAAATCAAACACCTTGTTGATCATGGCAAACTCCCAGATCGTGCTAATAATGATGCAGACGATGTAAAGGTAAATATTAATATTAAAAAAGACGAAGAATCACCGGCAAATGGTGAAGGCGGATTGAAGGATGCACATAAAACCGGATTTCATTCTGATGATAAGCGGAAAATTGATGACGATCGCCGGAATTCTTAAGAAATTTATAATCCTTTGCGTAGATGGAGAAAACAAAAATAAGGATGCCTTGTAAATGGGCATCCTTTTTTGCCGTATTAAATAAACCCTTTTAGGCTTTCGATTACACGTATAACTATTTATTGTGTTATGATATGTTGGCAGTGTGACACAATTATTAATTCAATAAAGTGGTGAGTTGGTTGATTTTTGTATTTGATGTAGGAAACACAAATATTGTGTTAGGGGTATACGATGGCGATGAATTAAAACACCATTGGCGGATAGAGACAGACCGATATAAAACAGAAGATGAATACGGAATGATCATAAAATCGTTATTTGAGCATGTAAATCTTTCGTTTTCACAAATTAACGGCATTATTATTTCTTCTGTTGTGCCGCCGATCATGTTCGCTCTTGAAACAATGTGTCAAAAATATTTTCATATAAAACCACTTGTAGTAGGACCGGGAATTAAAACGGGCTTAAACATTAAATATGAAAACCCACGTGAAGTTGGAGCGGACCGAATTGTCAATGCGGTAGCCGCCATTCATGAATATGGAAGCCCGTTAATAATCGCCGATTTTGGAACAGCCACAACATATTGTTATATTAATGAGAAAAAGCAATATATGGGCGGTGCGATCGCCCCTGGGATTAACATTTCGACAGAAGCCCTTTACTCAAGAGCGGCAAAACTTCCTAGAATTGAAATTGCCCGCCCTGATAACATTATCGGGAAAAATACAGTTGCAGCTATGCAAGCAGGTATTTTATACGGATATGTTGGCCAGGTTGAGGGGATTGTAAAAAGAATGAAAGCTCAAAGTAAACAGGATCCTACTGTTATCGCGACAGGAGGGCTTGCTCCTTTAATAGCATCAGAGTCGGATATAATTGATATTGTTGATCCGTTTTTAACCTTAAAAGGGCTGCGGCTAATTTATAAAAGAAATATGGAAACGGAAAAATAATTTAAAAAAGGCGCTTTTAGTGTGGTTAATAGGTGAAAAACGAGAAAGGAGTATTTCAATGAATGATTATTTAGTAAAGGCTCTGGCGTTTAACGGACAGATAAGAGCGTATGCAGTTAGAAGTACAGAAACGGTAGGAGAGGCACAAAGACGCCATGGAACTTGGCCTACAGCATCTGCAGCATTGGGTAGAGCGATGACAGCCGGTGTGATGATGGGGGCAATGTTAAAAGGTGAAGAAAAACTTACGATAAAAATTGAGGGTGGCGGACCAATCGGAGCTATTTTAGTTGACAGCAACGCAAAGGGAGAAGTGCGCGGTTATGTAACGAATCCCCAAGTCCATTTTGATTTGAATGAACACGGCAAGCTTGATGTAAGAAGAGCTGTTGGAACGGAAGGGACTCTTACGGTTGTTAAAGATATTGGCATGCGTGATTATTTTACAGGACAAGTTCCCATTGTTTCAGGAGAGTTAGGTGAAGATTTTACTTATTACTTTGCTTCCTCAGAACAAGTCCCATCTTCTGTTGGTGTTGGCGTGCTTGTCAATCCGGATAATACTATTTTAGCTTCAGGCGGGTTTGTTTTGCAGCTTATGCCAGGAACAGATGATCAAATTATTACAAGGATTGAAAATCGGTTAAAAGAAATTCCACCAGTATCAAAACTAATTGAAAAAGGCTTAACTCCTGAAGAGATATTGTATGAACTATTAGGAGAAGAAAATGTAAAAATCCTTGAAACGCTGCCTGTATCCTTTACATGTAATTGTTCAAAAGAGAGATTTGGGAATGCGATTATTAGCCTTGGCCAAGAAGAAATTACTGATATGATTGAAAATGAAGGAAAAGCTGAAGCGCAGTGCCATTTTTGCAATAATATTTATGTGTACTCGAAAGAGGAATTAGAAGAACTGAGGGAAGAAGCGAAATAACCAATAACTATGGGGGAACAAAAGTTGGGGAAGAAACAACTTTGGATGGTCATTGCCGGTCTTGTTGCTCTAAATTGTTTTACGATCATTTTCTTTTTATCCAAACCAGAATGGGCTTCAAGTAATGGAGAAACGGTTGCAACAGTAGGAAACGATTCTATTTCGAGGCAAGAGTGGCTAAATGAATTGGAAGCAAGGTACGGGAAAGATACATTAAAAGATCTTGTTGACCAAAAAGTAGTTGAACAGATGGCTAAAAAGTATCACATTAAAGTTTCGGAACAAGATGTCAACCGGGAATTAAAGATGATGAAAACCCGTTATGGAACATATGGCCAACAAAATGGAAATGAAGAAAAGTGGAAACAGCAAATCAAAGACAATATTCTTCTTGAGGAGCTGTTGACAAGAGACGTAGTGATAAAGGAAGAAGAACTGAAATCCTATTACGAGCAAAATAAAAGTTTATTCGATATCCCGGATTCTTATCATATATCGCAAATCGTTACAAAATCGAAAAAGGATGCAGAACAAACTTTGCGGGAATTAGAACAAGGTTCAAATTTTCAGGCATTGGCAATGGAGCGGTCCATTGATGAATTTACAGCGAATCAAGGAGGAGACCTTGGATTTGTGAGCGAAGAAGATGAAAGAATACCTGCATCGGTATTTAATAAATTAAAAGAGCTCAAGCCTGGAAAATGGAGCAAGCCTATTAAAACTGAAAAGGGCTACACCATTGTTTTTCTCCATGAAAAGGTGCCGGGAAAGAAATATTCTTATAAAGAAGTGAAAGGTCAAATTCGCCGCCAAATTGCTTTAGAGCAAATGGATGTCCCTGTTTCTGCCCAAACGTTTTGGAAGGAAGCAAAGGTTGATTGGTTTTACGGCAAGGGAGAAAAAGAATGATAAAAGCACGGAAATCCTTTGCTTTTTTTCTAACCCAAATGAGTATAATAATATCAATTATTCAAAAATGATTGACATCGAACAAAATGATTGGTAAATTTTAATAAAACCAATAAAAATACTCGGATTAGGGAGTGGGAATATGGTGCGTGTGGCAAACTCAATTGCTGAACTTGTAGGACAAACACCTATTGTTAAATTAAATCGTTTGATTGATGAGAATAGCGCAGAAGTATACTTAAAACTTGAATATTTTAATCCGGGAAGCAGCGTGAAAGACCGGATTGCATTAGCGATGATCGAGGATGCTGAAAAAAAAGGAGTATTGAAACCAGGGGATACAATCATAGAACCTACAAGCGGAAATACCGGAATTGGACTGGCAATGATCGCGGCTGCAAAAGGATATAAAACGGTAATCGTGATGCCAGAAACAATGAGTATGGAACGCCGTAATCTATTGCGTGCGTATGGTGCAGAATTAGTGTTGACTCCAGGACCGGATGGAATGAAAGGAGCGATTCAAAAAGCGGAAGAACTGGTAAAAGAACATGGTTATTTTATGCCTCAGCAATTCAAAAACGAAGCAAACCCGGAAATTCACCGGAAAACAACCGGAAAAGAAATTGTTGAACAAATGGGCGATCAGCTTGATGCGTTTGTAGCCGGAATCGGAACAGGCGGAACGATTACAGGTGCAGGCCAGGTTCTTCGTGAAAAATACCCGGACATTAAAATTTATGCAGTCGAACCAGCGGATTCTCCAGTATTATCCGGAGGAAAACCGGGGCCGCATAAAATCCAGGGAATTGGAGCAGGATTTGTTCCGGATATCCTTGATACAGAAATTTATGATGAAGTCATTCAAGTAACAAATGATCAAGCATTTGAATATGCTAGACGAGCGGCGAAAGAAGAAGGCATTCTGGGCGGAATTTCCTCAGGGGCTGCCATCTATGCTGCACTAGAAGTAGCGAAAAAGCTTGGAAAAGGAAAGAAAGTATTAGCAATTATTCCGAGCAACGGGGAACGCTACTTGAGCACACCTTTATACCAATTTGAATAAATTTTTGAGGCATTGGCAAGGAGCCATGCCTTTTTTTCTGTGGAAAAGGGGCGGAGCTGCGCTAACAAAATTAGAATTGCCAACCTATTTTTAGCAAGATTCAGGTTTAGTTTTGTAAATTTTTTGAGTTTGGCTTCGCTCACACCGCCTTATTATGTTGGTTATGTTTTAAAATGAAATCTATTTCCGTGTTAGGGTTGGGAGTAAATACTCATGAAAGTTTTCTATGAAAAAATACTTATAAGAAAATCTAGTTCATGTATGATAGGAGAAGAGAATTCTTTTTAGGGGGTACTTTTTTTAGTGAAGCAACTTAAGATCTATAGTAAAAAGATTCCATACTCTCACTCCCGTTTTTTTAAACAATATTGTTTATTATCAAAAGAGCAGTCTCATCATGTTTTTCTCGAAAGCGGAAGAGGAGGCAGATATAGTATTGCGGGATTGCAGCCGGACATCGTCATGGAGGGGAAAGGCTCCCATCTTAAAATTATCAGTAAAGAAAAGACAGATATTCTTACAGGAAATCCTCTTCATCTCCTAAAAAATTGGCTGAAAACTTATAATGTTGAAAAACGAGCGGATCTCCCGGATTTTCAGGGTGGAGTCATTGGATACATAAGCTATGATTATTGCCGTCATATTGAACGGCTGCCAAATCGTTCTCGGGATGATTTGCTGCTTCCGGACATCTATTTTTTGTTATGTAAAGAATGGTTTGTATATGATCATAAAGAAAAAGTATTGTGGCTCATGTTTTTGTATGAAGAAAAGGAATTGAAGGAGGCTGAAGAAACGGCAAAATACTGGGAACGGAAATGGCTCATTTCACAAAAAGAGGATTTTGGAACAGTCAGCAACATATGTGATGATCATTTTGAAGTATCATTAACCGAAAAGGAATTTAAAGAGGCCGTGGAGAAGGTGCAGCAATACATTGCCATGGGTGATGTTTTCCAGGTGAATTTGTCGGTTCGTCAGTCGAAACCAATCGAAATCCCTGCATTAAGTGTATATAAACAGCTGCGAGTTTTGAATCCATCGCCTTATATGGGATATTTTCACGTACCCGAATTTCAGTTAGTGAGCGGCTCGCCGGAACTGTTAGTGAAAAAGAAGGGAAGAGAAGTTAGTACCCGACCGATCGCCGGAACTCGTTCCCGCGGTAAAGACGATCAAGAAGATCAAAGGCTCGCAAATGAACTGATCGAAAATGAAAAAGAACGGGCTGAACACGTTATGCTCGTTGATCTAGAAAGAAATGATTTAGGGAGAGTGTGCAAGTACGGAACAGTCGAAGTGAACGAATTTATGGTAATTGAAAAATATTCCCATGTCATGCACATTGTTTCAAACGTAAGAGGTGAGCTTGCTGATAATAAAAATGAATTTGATTTAATTGATGCTGTATTTCCTGGCGGGACGATTACAGGAGCCCCGAAAGTGCGAACAATGGAAATTATTGAAGAATTAGAGCCGGTACGAAGAGGCCCTTATACAGGTTCTCTTGGTTGGATCGGCTTTAACGGAGATCTTGAATTAAATATTATGATCAGGACAATGATTGTGAAAGACGGGATGGCACATGTTCAGTCTGGTGCGGGGATTGTCATTGATTCAAACCCGAAATATGAGTATAAAGAATCGTTAAAAAAAGCGATTGCTCTTTGGAAAGCAAAAGAGAAGGCAGAAGCGGCAAAAGGTGAGATTGATGATTTTCATGATTGATAATTATGATTCGTTTACCTACAATCTTGTTCAGTATTTAGGAGAATTCGGACAGCATTTACTTGTTAAGCGCAATGACCAAGTCACGGTCGATGAAATTGCACAATTACGCCCAAATTATCTTATGATTTCACCGGGTCCGTGCAGCCCGAACGAAGCAGGAATCAGCATGGAAGCGATTCGTTATTTTGCCGGAAAGCTGCCGGTTTTTGGCGTCTGTCTCGGACACCAGTCGATCGCACAAGTTTTTCATGGTGAGGTGGTTCAAGCGGGACGTCTCATGCACGGAAAAACTTCACTTATTTTTCATGATGGAAAAACAATTTTTAAGAATTTGCCAAATCCATTTCCAGCAACGAGATATCATTCATTAATTGTAAAAAGAGAAACTCTTCCTGATTGTTTTGAGGTTTCTGCATGGACGGAAGAAGGAGAGATTATGGCACTAAGGCACAAATATTTGCCGGTTGAAGGTGTCCAATTTCATCCTGAATCGATTATGACAACAGCCGGGAAACAGCTGTTAAGGAATTTCTTGGAATATTATCATGCTAATCAACAAATAGATGGTTTGAAAAGTACGGGAAGGTAATAACAATGTACATTTATATAAATGGTAAATTTGTGAAGGAAAATGAGGCAACAATCTCGCCCTTTGACCACGGGTTTTTATACGGGCTCGGATTATTTGAAACTTTTCGAATCTATGACGGACATCCTTTTTTGCTAGATGATCACCTCGAGCGCCTAAACAGTGGTTTAAAAACAATCAACATTAGTGCGAAGTATAGTCGAAGTGAAATAGTAGAGATATTAACAACCTTAATGGAAAAGAACGGTTGGAAAAACGCATACATAAGGCTTAATGTTTCAGCGGGCAATGGAGAGGTTGGTTTGCAAACAGACCCGTATGAAAGACCAAATGTGATTATTTTTTCAAAACCCCTTCCATCAGCAGGGGAATTAGTAGAGAAAGAAATTTCCATCTTAAATATAAAAAGAAATACGCCTGAGACCGATTTTCGCTTAAAATCACACCATTTTCTTAATAATTTTTTAGCCAAACGTGAAATTGGCAACAATCCTGGCTGTGAAGGAATTTTTCTAACAGAAGAAGGATTTTTGGCTGAAGGAATCGTTTCTAATATTTTTTGGGTGAAGAGAAAAACGTTGTACACGCCTTCTGTCAAAACGGGAATTTTAAATGGAGTCACCCGGCAGTTTGTCATGAAGCTCGCCGAAAAGTGGGGATTTGAAATACAGGAAGGTTTTTATAGGCCGGAAGATATCGAAAATGCGGAAGAAATCTTTTTAACAAATTCGATACAAGAAGTGGTTCCGGTCTCGAACTTTCATAAAAAGCAAATGGCTGGGCTGGAAGGGAAAACAGTTCGGATGCTGCATCGTGAATTCCGCAAATACTGTATGACTTTATGGAGCAGAAACGAAATCGTTTAGGAGGCATAAATCGTGGTAAATAAGCAAATTATTCAAGCAGGCCCTTACAGATTGGATTATGGAAAAAAGACGATTATCATGGGGATTTTAAATATTACACCTGATTCATTTTCGGATGGCGGAAAATATAATCGGCTGGAATCAGCAGTTGAACATGCGCTTGAAATGGTCGAGAATGGCGCAGATATTATTGATATCGGAGGAGAATCAACGCGCCCTGGGCATGAGCCAGTACCGCTGGATGTTGAATTGGAGAGGGTTATTCCTGTCATTGAAGCGGTTGCATCGAAAGTAAAAGTGCCGATTTCAATCGATACTTATAAAGCAGAAGTGGCAAGACAAGCGATTAAGGCTGGTGCTCATATTATTAATGATGTATGGGGTGCAAAAGCAGATCAGGAAATGGCTGCCGTTGCGGCTGATCTTCAAGTTCCAATTATTCTTATGCATAATCGAAACAACCAAGATTATAGCGTCTTCTTTCGGGATGTGATTAATGATTTGTATGAGAGCATTACATTAGTCAAAAATGCCGGAGTGAAAGATGATATGATTATTTTAGACCCCGGCATCGGGTTTGCAAAAGATCTGACGCTCAACATTGAAATGATGAGAAACTTAGACAAATTGGTTGCACTCGGCTATCCGGTACTATTAGGAACATCTCGAAAATCGATGATCGGCCGCGTATTGGACCTTCCGGTAACGGAACGGGTAGAAGGCACAGCAGCAACAGTCTGCTACGGAATTCAGAAAGGCTGCCAAATCATTCGTGTTCATGATGTAAAAGAAATGAGCCGAGTTGCCAAAATGATGGATGTCCTTATTGGAAAGGGAGAAATTTAATGGACAAAATTATGTTAAATCAAATGACCTTCTATGGCTATCATGGGGTCTTTCCGGAAGAAACAAAACTTGGCCAGCGATTCATTGTTGATTTGACAGTTGAGCTTGATCTGAAAAAAGCGGGAGAGAGTGATAACCTAGAAGACTCGGTCAACTATGGAGAGTTATATGAAGCCTGTCGGGAAGTGGTTGAAGGAAAACCATTAAAGCTTGTGGAAGCAGTTGCAGAAAAAATCGCTTCGAAAATTCTTCATGATTTTGAAACGGTAGAATTATGCACGGTAAAAGTGACGAAACCGGACCCGCCCATTCCTGGCCATTACCGATCTGTGGCAGTAGAGATTACAAGGAGAAGATAGTTTGTGAAAAATAGTGCGTTTATTGCTCTTGGTTCGAATATTGAGGACAGGTACACATATTTAAAAAAAGCTGTTTTGGAATTAGATAGCTTTGATGAAATTAAAGTGGTAAGCACTTCTTCTATTTATGAAACCGATCCAGTCGGCTATGAAGATCAGGATAAATTTTTGAATATGGTAATTAAAGTAAATACATCTCTAGGACCCTTTGAATTATTGGATACTTGTCTTGATATTGAACAAAAGCTTGGAAGGAAAAGGGAAATAAAGTGGGGCCCGCGGACGATAGATCTTGACATTCTTTTATACAATAACGAAAATATTGAAACAGAGAATTTAACAGTTCCTCATCCTCGGATGAAAGAAAGAGCATTTGTCATGATTCCTTTAATGGAAATCAGAAACAGCACGCTTCCGGTGATGAAGAAGCCTTTTGATCCTTTGTTAGAAACAATCGCTAATAAAGAAGGAGTTCGAATATGGAAGCAGAAAAATGGGGAAGACGTATTCGCGCTTTTCGAAAATTAAAGGGTTATACACAAGAAGGTTTTGCTAAGGAGCTTGGTGTTTCCGTTTCCATATTGGGAGAAGTGGAAAGAGGAAATCGAATGCCTTCAAAGGATTTCCTCGAGCAAGTTGCTGCTTTGTTAAATATTCATATTGATGAATTAATTCCGCCTGAGGAAAATGATATAGACCCTTCACCTTAGTAAAAAAGGAGGTACAATATGCTGAAAATCGGCGACATTGAAATGAAAAACCCGGTTGTCCTTGCACCAATGGCCGGTGTTTGCAACTCTGCGTTCCGCTTGACTGTAAAAGAGTTCGGAGCAGGACTTGTATACGCGGAAATGGTCAGTGATAAAGGGATCGTTTACAAGAACGAAAAAACATTGAACATGCTTTATATCGATGAACGCGAAAAACCGTTGAGCCTGCAAATTTTTGGAGGCGAAAAAGAGTCATTGGTCGAAGCTGCAAAGTTTGTTGATAAAAATACGAATGCTGATATTATTGATATTAATATGGGTTGTCCGGTACCGAAAATTACAAAAGTTGATGCCGGAGCAAAGTGGCTTCTGGATCCGAATAAAATTTATGATATGGTTGCAGCAGTAGTCGATGCAGTAGAAAAACCAGTTACTGTAAAAATGCGCATTGGCTGGGATGAAGAACATATTTATGCTGTTCAAAATGCGCAGGCTGTAGAACGAGCCGGCGGAAGCGCGGTAGCCATCCATGGACGCACTCGTTACCAAATGTATGAAGGGAAGGCAAACTGGGATATTATCCGTGAAGTGAAGCAATCTGTTAACATCCCTGTTATCGGAAACGGTGATGTAGAGACTCCCCAAGATGCAAAGCGGATGCTTGATGAAACCGGAGTGGACGGTGTTATGATCGGTCGTGCTGCACTTGGTAATCCATGGATGATTTACCGCACAGTTAAATATCTTGAGACCGGCGAACTGTTGGGAGAGCCATCGGCTCGTGAAAAAATTGATGTGTGCATTCTGCATTTAGACCGCTTAATTGCCTTGAAAAATGAAAATATTGCTGTTCGGGAAATGAGAAAACATGCTGCATGGTACCTTAAAGGAATCCGCGGAAATGCAAAGGTCAGAAATGCAATTAATGAATGCAATACTCGTGATGAACTTGTTACGTTGTTATATAACTTCGTCGAAGAAGTTGAACAAAAAGAACAAAGTCAATCACAGGCTGTGTAAGATTTGACATAAATAGGTTCTTTTTCTATAATACTTGTGTTATGATTAGAAGCTGCCAGTGATGAACTGGCAGTTTTTATTCTATTTATTACTTTTATGATGTCTGATTGTATAAGATTGTGTAAAATAATATAGTATGCATGCCAATTAGCAATTACGATGCTTTACATAAAGTTTTTATATTGGAGTTGATTGATTGTGAGTCATGAAGAATTAAATGACCAATTAAAAGTAAGAAGAGACAAAATGAACCAGCTTCGCGAAAAAGGTCTTGACCCTTTCGGTAAAAGGTTTGAAAGAACTCATCATGCTCAAGAACTGATAAAAGCATATGGTGATCTTGAAAAAGAAGAAATTGAAGCAAAAAACATTTCTGTTACGATAGCCGGCCGCATCATGACAAAGCGTGGAAAAGGGAAAGCCGGGTTTGCCCATATTCAGGACTTAACTGGCCAAATTCAAATTTATGTCCGCCTCGATACTGTTGGTGAAGAACAATATGAAATCTTTAATATGGCTGACCTCGGTGATATTGTAGGTGTAACAGGGACCCTTTTTAAAACAAAAGTTGGCGAACTTTCTGTAAAAGTAGAATCATTCATTCTTCTAACAAAGTCTCTTCGTCCGCTTCCGGAAAAATTCCATGGATTAAAAGACGTGGAACAGCGTTACCGTCAACGTTATTTAGATTTAATCATGAACAACGAAAGCAAGGACACATTTATTACTCGAAGCCGGATTATCCAATCCATGCGCCGTTATTTAGATGATCACGGCTATTTAGAAGTGGAAACGCCAATGATGCATGCGATAGCAGGGGGAGCATCTGCTCGTCCGTTTATTACCCATCATAATGCTCTTGATATGCCTTTATATATGCGTATTGCCATCGAACTTCATCTAAAACGTTTAATCGTGGGTGGCCTTGAAAAGGTATATGAAATTGGTCGTGTATTCCGGAATGAAGGGGTATCAACCCGCCATAATCCAGAATTCACAATGATTGAACTTTATGAAGCGTATGCAGATTACCGTGACATCATGAAATTAACTGAAAACTTAATTTCTCATATCGCGCAAGAAGTGCTTGGAACAACAACCATCCAATATGGCGAACATGAAGTGGATCTAAAACCGGAATGGAAACGACTCCACATGGTTGATGCAATTAAAGAGTATACGGGTGTAGACTTCTGGAAAGAGATGAGCACCGAAGAAGCCCGTGCGCTTGCTAAAGAGCATAATGTTGAAATTAACGATAATATGCTGTTCGGCCATATCGTTAATGAATTTTTTGAGCAAAAAGTAGAAGATAAATTAATTCAGCCAACATTTATTTACGGCCATCCGGTTGAAATTTCGCCTTTGGCTAAAAAGAATGATGAAGACCCTCGCTTCACAGACCGTTTTGAATTATTTATTGTCGGTCGTGAGCACGCAAATGCGTTTACTGAATTAAACGATCCAATTGATCAGCGTGAACGCTTTGAAGCTCAGCTTAAAGAACGAGAGCAGGGGAATGATGAAGCTCACATGATGGATGATGATTTCATTGAAGCACTTGAATATGGAATGCCGCCAACAGGAGGTTTAGGAATCGGTATTGACAGACTTGTCATGTTGCTGACAAATTCTCCTTCTATTCGAGATGTTCTGTTATTCCCGTTAATGCGCCATCGTTAATCTTCAATAAAGAAGCAATGCGGCTTTAAGTCGCTTTGCTTTTTTATATGAGAGTTAGTCAAAAAAATCGGTTATAATTAAGCGATTAGTGGAAATATTATTTTTAACATTTCTCGTAAAAAATTATTAATAAATGTATTGCAACAAATTAATAATGGTGCTATATTATTATCTGTTGCTGCAAGAAAGCAATCAAAAAAGTATTGACAAGGTGATTCGCACCTGGTAATATAGAAAAGTCGCTTCTGAGCGACAGATAAGAATTGTTTCTTGAAAACTAAATAAACAAAAGCGTCAACATTTAAAAGTGGAGGCGACTGGTTAGCTTCGAAGGGCATTGGAGCTTCTGGCGGAAAAGTCCTTAAAGACTTTGACAGAAGAAGCGAAATGACCGAGAAGATGGAAGCCGAAACTGGATAGCGTTAATTCTATTTTTTATGAGCATATCTTACTCTTTTTTGGAGAGTTTGATCCTGGCTCAGGACGAACGCTGGCGGCGTGCCTAATACATGCAAGTCGAGCGGACCGATGGGAGCTTGCTCCCTGAAGTCAGCGGCGGACGGGTGAGTAACACGTGGGCAACCTGCCTGTAAGACTGGGATAACTTCGGGAAACCGGAGCTAATACCGGATAATCCTCTTTCCCGCATGGGAAAGAGCTGAAAGATGGCTTCGGCTATCACTTACAGATGGGCCCGCGGCGCATTAGCTAGTTGGTGAGGTAACGGCTCACCAAGGCGACGATGCGTAGCCGACCTGAGAGGGTGATCGGCCACACTGGGACTGAGACACGGCCCAGACTCCTACGGGAGGCAGCAGTAGGGAATCTTCCGCAATGGACGAAAGTCTGACGGAGCAACGCCGCGTGAGCGAAGAAGGCCTTCGGGTCGTAAAGCTCTGTTGTCAGGGAAGAACAAGTACCGTTCGAATAGGGCGGTGCCTTGACGGTACCTGACCAGAAAGCCACGGCTAACTACGTGCCAGCAGCCGCGGTAATACGTAGGTGGCAAGCGTTGTCCGGAATTATTGGGCGTAAAGCGCGCGCAGGCGGTTCCTTAAGTCTGATGTGAAAGCCCACGGCTCAACCGTGGAGGGTCATTGGAAACTGGGGAACTTGAGTGCAGAAGAGGAGAGCGGAATTCCACGTGTAGCGGTGAAATGCGTAGAGATGTGGAGGAACACCAGTGGCGAAGGCGGCTCTCTGGTCTGTAACTGACGCTGAGGCGCGAAAGCGTGGGGAGCGAACAGGATTAGATACCCTGGTAGTCCACGCCGTAAACGATGAGTGCTAAGTGTTAGAGGGTTTCCGCCCTTTAGTGCTGCAGCTAACGCATTAAGCACTCCGCCTGGGGAGTACGGCCGCAAGGCTGAAACTCAAAGGAATTGACGGGGGCCCGCACAAGCGGTGGAGCATGTGGTTTAATTCGAAGCAACGCGAAGAACCTTACCAGGTCTTGACATCCTCTGACAATCCTGGAGACAGGACGTTCCCCTTCGGGGGACAGAGTGACAGGTGGTGCATGGTTGTCGTCAGCTCGTGTCGTGAGATGTTGGGTTAAGTCCCGCAACGAGCGCAACCCTTGACCTTAGTTGCCAGCATTCAGTTGGGCACTCTAAGGTGACTGCCGGTGACAAACCGGAGGAAGGTGGGGATGACGTCAAATCATCATGCCCCTTATGACCTGGGCTACACACGTGCTACAATGGATGGTACAAAGGGCTGCGATGCCACGAGGCTGAGCCAATCCCAAAAAACCATTCTCAGTTCGGATTGCAGGCTGCAACTCGCCTGCATGAAGCCGGAATCGCTAGTAATCGCGGATCAGCATGCCGCGGTGAATACGTTCCCGGGCCTTGTACACACCGCCCGTCACACCACGAGAGTCTGTAACACCCGAAGTCGGTGAGGTAACCGTAAGGAGCCAGCCGCCTAAGGTGGGACAGATGATTGGGGTGAAGTCGTAACAAGGTAGCCGTATCGGAAGGTGCGGCTGGATCACCTCCTTTCTAAGGATTATTCGAAAAGCGAAGGCGACTGGTTAGCCTCGACAAGCGCTGGAGCTTCTGGCGGAAAAGTCCAAAAGACTTTGACAGAAGAAGCGAAGCGACTCGAGAGGCTAGGAGCCGTAGCTAGACATTACAACAGAATAGTTGATCGCTTTTGTTTGTTTAGTTTTGAGGGAGCAATTCCTCAGAACTTTGTTCTTTGAAAACTAGATAATGTGAAGAAGGCAAAAGAAGAACCGAGTATCGCCATTTTAGGTTTCAAACCTTGAAGGTTAAGTTAGAAAGGGCGCACGGTGGATGCCTTGGCACTAGGAGCCGATGAAGGACGGGACTAACACCGATATGCTTCGGGGAGCTGTAAGTAAGCGTTGATCCGGAGATTTCCGAATGGGGAAACCCCCTATCCGTAATGGGATAGGATCCTAGCCTGAATCCATAGGGTTAGGAGGGCAGACCCGGGGAACTGAAACATCTAAGTACCCGGAGGAAGAGAAAGCAAACGCGATTCCCTGAGTAGCGGCGAGCGAAACGGGAACAGCCCAAACCAGGAGGCTTGCCTCCTGGGGTTGTAGGACACTCAACATGGAGTTACAAAGGAACGGAGTAGACGAAGAGGTCTGGAAAGGCCCGTCAGAGAAGGTAATAACCCTGTAGTCGAAACTTCGTTCCCTCCTGAGTGGATCCTGAGTACGGCGGGACACGTGAAATCCCGTCGGAAGCAGGGAGGACCATCTCCCAAGGCTAAATACTCCCTAGTGACCGATAGTGAACCAGTACCGTGAGGGAAAGGTGAAAAGCACCCCGGGAGGGGAGTGAAAGAGAACCTGAAACCGTGTGCCTACAAGTAGTCAGAGCCCATTCATGGGTGATGGCGTGCCTTTTGTAGAATGAACCGGCGAGTTACGATCACATGCAAGGTTAAGTCGAAGAGATGGAGCCGCAGCGAAAGCGAGTCTGAATAGGGCGAATGAGTATGTGGTCGTAGACCCGAAACCAGGTGATCTACCCATGTCCAGGGTGAAGTCCAGGTAACACTGGATGGAGGCCCGAACCCACGCACGTTGAAAAGTGCGGGGATGAGGTGTGGGTAGCGGAGAAATTCCAATCGAACTTGGAGATAGCTGGTTCTCTCCGAAATAGCTTTAGGGCTAGCCTCAAGTGTGAGAGTCTTGGAGGTAGAGCACTGTTTGGACTAGGGGCCCTCATCGGGTTACCGAATTCAGACAAACTCCGAATGCCAAAGACTTATCCTTGGGAGTCAGACTACGAGTGATAAGATCCGTAGTCAAAAGGGAAACAGCCCAGACCACCAGCTAAGGTCCCAAAGTATACGTTAAGTGGAAAAGGATGTGGAGTTGCTTAGACAACCAGGATGTTGGCTTAGAAGCAGCCACCATTTAAAGAGTGCGTAATAGCTCACTGGTCGAGTGACTCTGCGCCGAAAATGTACCGGGGCTAAACGTATCACCGAAGCTGTGGGTGGACACCGTTTGGTGTCCGCGGTAGGAGAGCGTTCTAAGGGCGTTGAAGCTAGACCGGAAGGACTGGTGGAGCGCTTAGAAGTGAGAATGCCGGTATGAGTAGCGAAAGATGGGTGAGAATCCCATCCACCGAATGCCTAAGGTTTCCTGAGGAAGGCTCGTCCGCTCAGGGTTAGTCGGGACCTAAGCCGAGGCCGAAAGGCGTAGGCGATGGACAACAGGTTGATATTCCTGTACCACCTCTTTTCCGTTTGAGCGATGGGGGGACGCAGGAGGATAGGGCAAGCGCGCTGCTGGATTAGCGCGTCCAAGCAGTTAGGCCGCTAACGAGGCAAATCCCGTTAGCAGAAGGCGGAGCTGTGACGGCGAGGGAAATGTAGTACCGAAGTTCCTGATTCCACACTGCCAAGAAAAGCCTCTAGCGAGGAAAAAGGTGCCCGTACCGCAAACCGACACAGGTAGGCGAGGAGAGAATCCTAAGGTGAGCGAGAGAACTCTCGTTAAGGAACTCGGCAAAATGACCCCGTAACTTCGGGAGAAGGGGTGCTTTTCTGGGTGCATAGCCCGGAAAAGCCGCAGTGAATAGGCCCAGGCGACTGTTTAGCAAAAACACAGGTCTCTGCGAAGCCGCAAGGCGAAGTATAGGGGCTGACGCCTGCCCGGTGCTGGAAGGTTAAGAGGAGGGGTTAGCTAAAAGCGAAGCTCTGAATCGAAGCCCCAGTAAACGGCGGCCGTAACTATAACGGTCCTAAGGTAGCGAAATTCCTTGTCGGGTAAGTTCCGACCCGCACGAAAGGCGTAACGATCTGGGCACTGTCTCAACGAGAGACTCGGTGAAATTATAGTACCTGTGAAGATGCAGGTTACCCGCGACAGGACGGAAAGACCCCGTGGAGCTTTACTGCAGCCTGATATTGAATTTTGGTACAGCTTGTACAGGATAGGTAGGAGCCTGAGAAGCCGGAGCGCCAGCTTCGGTGGAGGCGTCGGTGGGATACTACCCTGGCTGTATTGAAATTCTAACCCGCGCCCCTGATCGGGGCGGGAGACAGTGTCAGGTGGGCAGTTTGACTGGGGCGGTCGCCTCCTAAAAAGTAACGGAGGCGCCCAAAGGTTCCCTCAGAATGGTTGGAAATCATTCGCAGAGTGTAAAGGCATAAGGGAGCTTGACTGCGAGACCTACAAGTCGAGCAGGGACGAAAGTCGGGCTTAGTGATCCGGTGGTTCCGCATGGAAGGGCCATCGCTCAACGGATAAAAGCTACCCCGGGGATAACAGGCTTATCTCCCCCAAGAGTCCACATCGACGGGGAGGTTTGGCACCTCGATGTCGGCTCATCGCATCCTGGGGCTGTAGTCGGTCCCAAGGGTTGGGCTGTTCGCCCATTAAAGCGGTACGCGAGCTGGGTTCAGAACGTCGTGAGACAGTTCGGTCCCTATCCGTCGCGGGCGCAGGAAATTTGAGAGGAGCTGTCCTTAGTACGAGAGGACCGGGATGGACGCACCGCTGGTGTACCAGTTGTCTTGCCAAAGGCATAGCTGGGTAGCTATGTGCGGACGGGATAAGTGCTGAAAGCATCTAAGCATGAAGCCCCCCTCAAGATGAGATTTCCCATAGCGTCAAGCTAGTAAGATCCCTGAAAGATGATCAGGTTGATAGGTCTGAGGTGGAAGCGTGGCGACACGTGGAGCTGACAGATACTAATCGATCGAGGGCTTAACCAAATTAAAAAGCGGAAGAAGTCCGCAAATGATACTCATTGTTCTTCACTTCTTCATGCATTATCTAGTTTTGAGAGAATGAAATCTCAAATGAATAGGTCTGGTGGCGATGGCGAGAAGGTCACACCCGTTCCCATACCGAACACGGAAGTTAAGCTTCTCAGCGCCGATGGTAGTTGGGGCATTGCCCCTGCGAGAGTAGGACGCTGCCAGGCTTTTTAAAACGGAGGATTAGCTCAGCTGGGAGAGCACCTGCCTTACAAGCAGGGGGTCGGCGGTTCGATCCCGTCATCCTCCACTTTACAGCTTTATGGACAAGTTACATAAAGCCGGTGTAGCTCAATTGGTAGAGCAACTGAATCGTAATCAGTAGGTTGGGGGTTCGATTCCTCTCGCCGGCACCTGATTTACGTTCGAATTGTCTTAGATTGGGAAGATTTTGTTTTTAAAGAAGAAACATTGAAGAAAAACTTGTAGTGTAATAAAAACAAGAGCCATTAGCTCAGTCGGTAGAGCATCTGACTTTTAATCAGAGGGTCGGAGGTTCGAATCCTCCATGGCTCACCATTTAAAATTTAGCGGGTGTGGCGGAATTGGCAGACGCACCAGACTTAGGATCTGGCGCCGCAAGGCGTGGGGGTTCGACTCCCTTCACCCGCACTTAAGATTATGGTATGCGGAAGTAGTTCAGTGGTAGAACACCACCTTGCCAAGGTGGGGGTCGCGGGTTCGAGTCCCGTCTTCCGCTCCACTATGCCGGGGTGGCGGAACTGGCAGACGCACAGGACTTAAAATCCTGCGGTAGGTGACTACCGTACCGGTTCGATTCCGGTCCTCGGCACCATTTAGTATTTTAAGAAATGCGCCCGTAGCTCAATTGGATAGAGCGTCTGACTACGGATCAGAAGGTTATGGGTTCGACTCCTGTCGGGCGCGCCATTATATTCGGGAAGTAGCTCAGCTTGGTAGAGCACATGGTTTGGGACCATGGGGTCGCAGGTTCGAATCCTGTCTTCCCGACCATTTAAACATGAGGGGCCTTAGCTCAGCTGGGAGAGCGCCTGCTTTGCACGCAGGAGGTCAGCGGTTCGATCCCGCTAGGCTCCACCAAAAAAAGTTGTTGACATAACAATGTGATAATGTTATATTGAAAGAGTCGCCTAAAAGCGACAACTTAAATTGTTCCTTGAAAACTGAACAAACAAAAGCGTCAACATTTAAAAGTGGAGGCGACCGGTTAGCTTCGAAGGAAGCTGGAGCTTCTGGCGGAAAAGTCCTTAAAGACTTTGACAGAAGAAGCGAAGCGGCCGAGAAGCTGGGAGCCGAAACTGGATAGCGTTAATTGTATTATTTATGAGCATATCTTACTCTTTTTTGGAGAGTTTGATCCTGGCTCAGGACGAACGCTGGCGGCGTGCCTAATACATGCAAGTCGAGCGGACCGATGGGAGCTTGCTCCCTGAAGTCAGCGGCGGACGGGTGAGTAACACGTGGGCAACCTGCCTGTAAGACTGGGATAACTTCGGGAAACCGGAGCTAATACCGGATAATCCTCTTTCCCGCATGGGAAAGAGCTGAAAGATGGCTTCGGCTATCACTTACAGATGGGCCCGCGGCGCATTAGCTAGTTGGTGAGGTAACGGCTCACCAAGGCGACGATGCGTAGCCGACCTGAGAGGGTGATCGGCCACACTGGGACTGAGACACGGCCCAGACTCCTACGGGAGGCAGCAGTAGGGAATCTTCCGCAATGGACGAAAGTCTGACGGAGCAACGCCGCGTGAGCGAAGAAGGCCTTCGGGTCGTAAAGCTCTGTTGTCAGGGAAGAACAAGTACCGTTCGAATAGGGCGGTGCCTTGACGGTACCTGACCAGAAAGCCACGGCTAACTACGTGCCAGCAGCCGCGGTAATACGTAGGTGGCAAGCGTTGTCCGGAATTATTGGGCGTAAAGCGCGCGCAGGCGGTTCCTTAAGTCTGATGTGAAAGCCCACGGCTCAACCGTGGAGGGTCATTGGAAACTGGGGAACTTGAGTGCAGAAGAGGAGAGCGGAATTCCACGTGTAGCGGTGAAATGCGTAGAGATGTGGAGGAACACCAGTGGCGAAGGCGGCTCTCTGGTCTGTAACTGACGCTGAGGCGCGAAAGCGTGGGGAGCGAACAGGATTAGATACCCTGGTAGTCCACGCCGTAAACGATGAGTGCTAAGTGTTAGAGGGTTTCCGCCCTTTAGTGCTGCAGCTAACGCATTAAGCACTCCGCCTGGGGAGTACGGCCGCAAGGCTGAAACTCAAAGGAATTGACGGGGGCCCGCACAAGCGGTGGAGCATGTGGTTTAATTCGAAGCAACGCGAAGAACCTTACCAGGTCTTGACATCCTCTGACAATCCTGGAGACAGGACGTTCCCCTTCGGGGGACAGAGTGACAGGTGGTGCATGGTTGTCGTCAGCTCGTGTCGTGAGATGTTGGGTTAAGTCCCGCAACGAGCGCAACCCTTGACCTTAGTTGCCAGCATTCAGTTGGGCACTCTAAGGTGACTGCCGGTGACAAACCGGAGGAAGGTGGGGATGACGTCAAATCATCATGCCCCTTATGACCTGGGCTACACACGTGCTACAATGGATGGTACAAAGGGCTGCGATGCCGCGAGGCTGAGCCAATCCCAAAAAACCATTCTCAGTTCGGATTGCAGGCTGCAACTCGCCTGCATGAAGCCGGAATCGCTAGTAATCGCGGATCAGCATGCCGCGGTGAATACGTTCCCGGGCCTTGTACACACCGCCCGTCACACCACGAGAGTCTGTAACACCCGAAGTCGGTGAGGTAACCGCAAGGAGCCAGCCGCCTAAGGTGGGACAGATGATTGGGGTGAAGTCGTAACAAGGTAGCCGTATCGGAAGGTGCGGCTGGATCACCTCCTTTCTAAGGATTATACGAAAAGCA
>NZ_CP007740.1 GCF_000724485.1 Bacillus methanolicus MGA3
ATGGAAGCACTGAAAATCATTGATGAAAGAGTAGATTATACTCCAATGGATATTGTTCGTTTTATGATACATGGAGCTTTGTTTGAAGGGGATCCTTCGCATTGGAGTATTGAAGAACGGAAAAGAGAAAAAGGACGGGAAAAGGCACGTGAAGTTGGGGTAGTCCATGTTACATATAGTAAGGAGCATCTGATGAACGGCCAATCGATCGTTGTTAGTAGTTTTTGGACGCTTGAGCGTCAGATGGATCGCTTCAGCCATTGGACACCACAAGTTTATATGTGGGGTAAACGTAACAATGCCGGCCGGAATATAGAGAATTTACGCTTTATTACTTGTATCGGCGTTGAAATTGATAAAAAGATTAGTATACAAGAAATCCATTATGCGGCTGCTATGGTCGGTTTACCTTCTCCTAACTTGATTCTATCAACACCTCGCGGCATGCAATGGTTTTATGTTTTATCATCGCCGTTTGTTGGAAGTCATAAAGCACGTCGAGCCGGAAAATTTGTTGCTGAAGAGGTAAAACAAGCTTTTGTTAACGCTGTAGGAGCAGATGCTGGTGCGAATCCTTTAGGTTATTTTCGTTTTCCAACAGAAGACACCATTGAATTTTTCCATGCTAAGCCGGTGAACACAGAATGGTTACTCACTTGGGCGAAAGATCGTTCCCGACAAGCCAAAAGACCAGCTGCAGTAAAAGGGAAACATCAAAGCCAAATTATTGGACAAGCTGGTATTATGGATGATCCAGCGATTCAAGCCATTATTCAAAACGTGATGATTAAAGGTTCAAAAGGTGTATTAGGGCGTAATAACGCGATTTTTACGCTTTCTTTAGCCATGAAATATGAGGGTAAAACAGAAGAAGAAATCTATAATCAGATGGATGAATGGAATTCACAACTGAAGCATCCCATTTCGGATCGGGAGGTCCGAGCGATTATTAAAAGTGCCATGAAATCTGACTATAAAGCTCCAGGTAAGGCCTATGTTGAGGAATTGGCCGGTGTGAAAATGGAATACAGATTTTGTATTCGTACACCTAAAAAACCGCGTGAGGAGCGAAAGAGAAGTCATTTATATGAGCGTGAACAAGATATTATCGAATATCTTGAAGTACATTGCACGGCCAATGAACCTTATATACAAGGTTCCATCCGTGAGTTAGCAAAGCTTTTTGGGATGGCCAAACAAACTTTTCAAGCTGTTCTTAAACGGTCTAAAAAGATTATCAAAAAAACATTTGGCCGTGGTAAGAATGCTAAAACTTATATTACTTGTCGTAACATCCTGGTAAAAAGCCATAAAGCCATGATGAAAGCTTTTGTTTCAAACAAAGAAATAGGTGTCGCAGAAACGTCTCAATTTAGTGAGAACCCCGTTGTTCTGTTTTCCAAAAGAACAGTTCAAAATCGAAAGGATGACACCTTCGAACCCGATGGATAAAAATGGATTTAATGACAAATTTTAATGTGCCGTACAAGTACTATATTACCTATCGGTAGTAGATTGTGGTTTTGTTATTTTACTAGTTTTTGTTGGAATAATAGATTTACATAAAAGAGGTTAATGATTTTGAAGTTATAGATTAGGTGGCGGATGAAAATCCCTTTTTTTTGGAAAATGATTTGGTTGAAATATGTTAGTTAATTTTGAGGAATATTTAGTATTTTTTAGCAAAAGCAGTCCTTAATTACTAATGTTCTAATGCGAATATATGTTTTTATATTTCAAAAATCGGGTAATAAGTATCTTGTATAAGATTTCCATTATGGTATTATTTAGTAAAATTGAAGTAAAATAGGTGTAAAATTGATGTAAAAATGATGTATTCACCATCTTTACAATTAATTTACGGTTTGGGTGCTTGGAATGGAGGCCGGTCCTGGCAAATGGTCACGGAACTCCATACTTCTGTTCCGTGACCATTTGCCAGGACCTTAGATATATAATCTACTTACCAGATTTAATTGAAATGTTGTAAAGTTGGTGAATACTGAGTGATTGAGGGAGAGTTAGAATGTTAGAGAGTAAGTAAGTAAGTAAGTGAGTGTAGGTAAGTAAGAGAGAGGGAGTAAGTGAAAAAGGTAAGTGGAGAAGAAAGAAAAAAGTGTAAGAAAGTTTTAGTGTAGATGAATGAAAAAAGAGAGTGATTAGTGAAGTAGTTTAAGAGGTTTGAGAAAGAAAAAGTGAGTTTGTGTAATTAAGAATGTGGTTTTTTAAATTGAGAATGGAAGGAGGGAGGAGACGTTTGAGATATCATTTGTTGCCGTTTTTGATTTCGAAAGAGGGAAAAGTGTATGAACTGAAAACAACGATGGATGCCAAGATTTTGTATTTCAAGGATGAAACAGCATGGGTGACAATGTTGAGTTTTTTGCAGCGACCATGGTATAGACGGTTAATTAAGCAAGATTGGATTAGCTGGGAGATTGTAGCTGACAAAGATGAGATTCGCTATTTTGTTTGGGTTCCCAATGAACATGTGGGAAGAGCGTTTAAGAGTAAATATTATGCAGAACATCCTGAAGTAGAAATTGTGGAAGTGGAGGATCGTAACATCGATTTTTCTCGTCCTCATGCTGGTACTAAGCTATTTACTGAAAGTCATTGGACAGTTCCGATTAAGACTTATCATAATGAGGTTGTTGATACGCAATCGGAATTGATTGAGTTTCTTGATAGTTTGGAGGATGGGCAAGAAATTCATATGCAGTTTCTTGTTCAGCCTGCTTACGGAACAGAGAAGGATTTCAGAGGGATTGTTCGTCAGTTTCATAAACAGGGGATAGCTGATGAATCGCTTGAGAAGGATAATGAGCTTTATTTGTCAGCGATAGAGGGGAAATCAACAAGGATTCTTTCTAGGATGGGGATCAAGGTTGTTGCGTTTGGAAGGAATAAGCGGGATGCTAAAGCTTTGATTAAGAGCGCTAAAGGCTCAATCGGAACGTTTTCTAGTGGGCGATTGAATCAGTTACGAGGGCGTGAATGGTGGTGGTTCAGAACGATTCGTCCATTGTTCCGGTGGGAGTTTAAGAATCGAATTTACCCAATGGAACGTATGAAAAAGAGGGTTATTCTTGGTACAGAGGAAATGGCAGCAATTATGCGCCTTCCAAGTGAGAAGGTTCAGAACAATAAGCTCAATCGTTTGAAAATGCGTTTTACACCATTACCGAAAGAGCTGAAGCATGCAAAGTTTGATCCGAATTTGACGATTTCTCTTGGTGTTCATAGCTATCATGGTCAAAAAACAGATGTGATGTTCGACCTTGCGACACTTCGCTATCACGCAGCTTTTATTGGAATGTCAGGGATGGGGAAATCAACTGCGATGTATAACTTGGTGGAGGATTTAATCAAGTTGGACGGTGCTGGAACATCGATTGGTGGAACGGTTATTGATCCGCATGGTGATTTATGCCAGGATATAGCGGCAAGGATTCCATCTGAAAAGCAGCATCTTGTTCGATATATCAAGTTTTCAGAGGGGAACATTCCTTTCAACGTTTACGATGTGGATTTTGCATTGACCGAGGATAAGATTGCTCAAACAGTAGCGGACGTGCTGAAGCGGACATGGAAAGATTTTTGGGGTCCGAACATTGATGACAATTTTTTAAATGGAGGAATCGCTTTACAGCGTGTTGGTGAAGCGAGCTTGCCGAACTTGCAGAGGCTTTTAAGTGATTTTGAATATCGTGAAAATGTGTTGGAGCGTTTAAATCGGTCTGATCCTATCGAAAATGATTTGTATTTGTATTTCGCTAATTTGCAGAGTCTTCAAGATCGAGAGTTGCAGCAGAAAACAAACTCCACGCTCAATAAATTGCGAAAGATTACGCTATCTGGTGTGATGGGGAAAATGCTTCGAGCAAAAACGAACGGATTGCGTTTTCGTGAAAGTATGGATCAGGGGCGCATTAACTTATTAGATTTATCGGAGCTTACCAGCGATGAAAAGAAGCTCATCGGTTCCATGTGTTTAACTTTTGCGGAGCTTGCTGGTAAAAGTCGAGCTGATACACCAGCAGCGGAACGTCACAAGTTGCCTTATCACTTTGTAATGGTAGATGAAGCGCCAACGCTTATGGAGCATAGTACTGATGCGATTGAATCATTTGCATCCGAGCTGAGGAAATACAAGACTTCAATTATTCTCGGTATGCAGGGATTAAAAGGGCAAGTGCCTTCAGAGGTTTCAGATGCTATTTTCCGAAACTTCGGAACCTTTATTTCGTTGCGTTTAGGGAATCCTGATGATGCGCAAGTCGTCAATAAATCGATGCCTTCCGAAATTTTGACGGATCGTGACTATTTGAATATTGAACCGTATCACGGATACATACGAATGCAAGTTGGAAATGAGCGGACACGTCCTTTCCTGCTGCGCATGAAAGCACCGGGCCCAGCTCTATATAAAGATGCGATTCCAGCAATCAAGCAACGAACCATTGATGAAGCGATGGAATACGAAAAGAAATTCCTTGCAACTGAAGCTGTTGTTGAAGATCGACAAGAGGAAGAAGAAGTTCAGGATTACGATTCTTATTTAGTGTTGAATGAGGAAGTGGCACAAGACAAGGATTCGATTGATCTGTTAATTGATATTGAAGGCGAACAGACGCTGCATGAAGCTGAATATTTAGATTCTAAAGAATCTTCAAGTAAGCAGGAAAAAAATCAGAAAGAGAGGAGTTCTGATGAAAAAAAGAAAGAACATATTAGCGTTGATGATTTATTGGTGTAGGGGGTTTTTGGATGCCAAAGCGCATAGGAGAGATCGAAGAAAAATTATTTGTCACGTTACATGATCTTGTGTTTGTTGATGTGGAGTACCTTGAAAAATATATCTTTGTTCACTCGGACGGAAAGCCATATACAAAAGGCGGGATTTCTCGTCAGATGAGAGCGCTGGAGGAAGAGGGTTATATAAAATCTTTTCCAGTTGCAAAAGCAAATGTAACAGGTCGCGATCGCTTAGTTTACACGCTAGATACAAAGGGCGTTCAGGAAGTAAAAGAGATTTTAGGTGATGCTGATTGGGATTCAAGATGGACACAGCGCACACCTACGTATGTATTTCATTCATTACGGATGTCACATATTCAGGGAGTGTTTGCTCATCAAAAAGATGAATTGTTTATCTTTAAGGAATTCTTTTCAGAGCGCCGTGCTTTTCGTAATTACGGTGAAGTGACAAAGGATAAGCAAGGGAAAGATCGTCAACCCTATGATACTGTGATTCGTCCTGATGGGGCATTCGTGTTAGAAAGAATGGTCAACGGTCAAAAAGCTCAATTCCTCTATTTTGTCGAGTTGGAACGCAGCCGACAACGGATTGAGGTCACATTAAATAAGATTCGCCGTTATAACGAGTATGTTCGGAAAAGAGCTTTTGAGAATGATGTGATTTTTGGTGATGCTATTAAGATTGTTCGTGTTTTGTTTGTGTCGAATAATGATACGGAACGCAATCAGCTGATGGAAAATGCTAAAAAAGCTGATTCGCGGGAAATTGAGAAGATTGGTGGAGCTTTGTTGTTCTCTACTTATGATGACGTAATCGCTGATCCATACGGGGCCATATGGAAAGCAGCCAATTCAACGGATCCAAACAAACTTTATAGCTTATATCAACGTATTGAGTAGTGATCAATTTTTGAAGGGGGGTGATGGTTTGGGTTACAAAGTTAAACGCCGTTCGATATCAACCGACAACACCATCAAGGAAATGCTGGTAAGCTTTTTCAAGCGGCTACTTGCTTTTCTCATTATTCTTGCATTCATAGCAGTTGCTGGCTACTTCTTATTCCAGTTCGCATATAGTGAGTTTCCACCGTTTGCAGAAGCAGCCGATGATGTTATGGGGTGGTTGAAAGGCTTCTATAATGAACATGGAGTATGGGCAACGATTGGATTGATTGTGTTTGTTTGTATCGTGGTTTGGGCGTTCGGTGAAGAAGCCAAGCGGAAAGATCGCCGAAAAGAAGCGATAAAGGAAATGATGAAATAAGGAGAGGAAACATGAAGAAACGTGAATATCCGAAAACGGTGTTCAGGAAGAAAATTATAAAAGGTATTTTTTGGACCGGATTTTTTTCGGTGTTGTTTCTGTCAGTCGTTGCAATCGTTCGTGTAGGAAATGCCGGTACTAGTCAGGCAGAAGCAGAGCCGATGCATGAAGAAGTAAAAAAAGAAGAGAACTTAGCCGTAAGTGAAGGGGCGCAATCTTTTGCTCAAAATTTTGCTACTCAGTATTTTAATTGGCAAAATACCGATGCGGGAAAGAAAGATCGTGTTAAGCGATTGAAACTCTATTTAGCAACCGGTCTTGATGAACAAGCTGGTCTAGGATTTGAAGGCATGCAATGGAATAGCAGCTTATCAAAATCGCAAGTTTGGAATGTTGAAGAAACAGGGAAAGACACAGCGCTTATCACGCTTAGAGTGCAGCATATGCTTAAGAAAATAACACATCCTGATCCAAAGGTAGTAAAAGATGCTAAAAAGGCAAAAAAAGAGCCACCGAAAGCAAAGGAAGAAACCATTGGTCCATTTGAAAAATATTTCGTTGTTCCAGTTAAAACTGATGGACAATCATTTGTGGTCTATGAGATTCCGTATTTCATTGCAGCTCCTAAAAAACCGGAAATTGTAGTCAATACAACAGTGGACCAAACGGATAAAGTAAACGATTTAGTTCTCCAACAAGAAGTACTATCATTCCTCCATACATTCCTCAAAGTCTATACAACAGGAACCCAAGAAGAACTATCCTATTACACCCAAGACAATCTTCTCCCATCTATGAGTGGCATTATGACTTTCCAAGAAATAAAAAATCTCCTCATTAAGAAGGGGGATCATCAAAATACCTATCAGATTTTTATAACAGCTGTTTTTCAAGAGAATCAGTCGAAAGCTCAAGTTGTTTATCCCTATAAACTAACAATTGTAAAAAAAGAAGGTCGTTGGTTTGTTAAGGAAATGAAAAATCAATAATTTTTTAAGGTTGTCTGAATGTTTGTTTTGAGATTATTAAGTTTTCACATACGTTTTTCGTTCACATTAAAAAATTTTTAGGAGGTTACTAGATTATGAATTTTGGAGAAAATATTCAAAACTGGTTCAGCACACAGATTGGCGCTTTGTTTATGGTTATCATCGGAGCCGTTGCAATTTACTTTTTGATAAAACGAGAGTTTTCAAGATTCGTAGGTTTTGCGATTTTTTCGATGATTGTTGGGGTATTCGTGTTTACGCCTGATAGCGTTAAAAATTTAGGTACTAAATTATGGCAAACCGTTTTTGGAGGGTAATTTATTGAAGCCTAAAATTTTACGAACCTATAACAGTGTGTGGAAAGTAGAAAAGGTGTTGTATGGTATCCAAGATATCCCTCTGCCGATACCTCTCACGTATCGGCAGATTGGATTCTTTGCGGGTGGATTGATTCTAGTGTGGTTCCTGAATAAATTCCCACCTCTAAGTTTAATCGATTTAGGGTTAATTGAATACGTCTTTTTACCGGGATTAATTGCCTGGTTTTTCACCAAACAATTGTTGGATGGAAAAGCGCCACATCGCTTTTTTCTTGGTGTGATACGGTATCATTTATCGCCGCATTTGTATAACCGTTATAAGGAAGTTTCGATCACGAAAAAGTCTTATAAATTCGCTAGTCCAGTTAGTTACCGTCAATTAAGTTATCACGAAAGAGGTGAAGCTGATGAATATCGAATTTCCGATTAAATATTTTGAAGGAAATCTAGTTTTTTCTCAAGATGGATCTTGTTGGGCTTATTATCAGCTTGCCGGTTATAACTATGATTTTCTTGCTGATGATGAAAAGGATTATATTTTTACGAATATTAAAGCATTCTTTTGGCAGATCAATTTGGATACTCATATGCTTGTTGTTCCGAATTTTCAGTCGGTTCAAGAGAAGCATGAACGATTTAAGCAAAAATTGAGTGGTCCATTGAAGGAAGCAGCTGTAAAACATATGGATGATGCAGCATTGCAACTTGAAAGAATGCTCGGCAAAGAGGGGACAGAGTACCGGTTTTTTATCGGTGTGAAGCTTCCGAAACCTGAAAATCTGAAGAAAAAGAATTTCTTTCAGGATTTAAAAGAAGCATGGAAAGAGTTTATTTGTAGAGTTAATGAAGCGAGTGGACTTGATACGCCTGAAATTATCGAGGATGAAATTGAACGTTACCGTAAAGCTGAACGGCGTGTCTTCAATAAGGTTCATTCTCGGTTAAAAGCTGATCCGGTAGACGAAGAAACCATTCAATGGCTGATTCGCCGCAACTGGTATCGTGGTATTGGGAAAGCTCCAATTCTTAAAAATTGGAGTCCTGCCTATACCGTCAACTATAAGGAGTATGAAGAAGGTAATATCACTGTTCGCCGTCCTCTTTATCATGATGTGTTACGTTTGACGGAAGGTTTGATTGATGATTCACCGAAGCGCAGTTTAATCGTTAAACAAGTGTATGAAGGTGAAGAAGTCGAAGGACATGTTGCTTTCTTGACGATTGCGAACGTGCCTTACGAAATTCAATTCCCAGGCGAGGAATGGATGTACGTCATTCAAAGTCTTGATTTTCCGGTGGAAATCAGTGTTCGTACTGAAACGATGGAAAACCGTAAAGCCTTATCAGCTGTTCGTAACAAGCAGAAAGAATTAAAAGACCAAGATCGACATGCACGAGAAACAGGAAATGACACAGGATTGAATGTTATTGAAGGGAGAATAGAAGTACAAGAACTAGAAGCTCATTTACAAAAATCGCGTATGCCACTTGTTAAAACGTCTATTATCCTTGCGGTATCTGCATCGGATGAAGATGAATTGAAGCGCCGTTGCGATACAGTTAAAGACATTTATCAGGACATGATGTTTCAAGTGGAGCAACCATACGGAGATCAGTGGTTAGCCTTCAATGAATTTTTACCGGGGGCGAAACGATATATTAAAGACTATGTGCATTTCATGGAGCCAGCGACGGTTGCTGGTGGAATGTTTGGAGCTACCAAACAGCTGGGGGATGGAGAAGGATTCTTCATCGGAACGACAGGGATTTTAGACCAACCTGTTTACATCATGCCAAACCGTGCCGCGCAAGGTATTCGAGGAACCAAGACTAACGCGCTTTCAGCTGCGTTTCTCGGTTCCCTAGGTGGAGGTAAATCCTTCAGCTCGAATCTTATCACATACCTATCGGTATTGTCAGGAGGAAAAGCCCTTGTTATTGACCCCAAAGGTGAGCGTGGAAACTGGAAACATGATCTGTACGATTTAGGCGATCAGGTCAATATTATTTCGCTTTCTACAAAAGAAGAAGACAGAGGACGATTAGACCCGTTTTCCATTCATTCAGACATCAAAGAAGCCGAAACGCTTGCGTTGGATATTTTGACCTTTTTGACTGGGGTACGTTTGGATGATTCACAGCGTTTTCCGAAGCTCACAAAAGCCGTTCGTGTTGTGGCTGAAGGAGAAAAACCTTGTTTAACCAAAGTCATGAATGAGCTGTTAAACAGTGATGATGAAGCAGCAAGACAGTTAGGTGAGCATATTCGATCCTTTAGCGAATTGTCATTTGCACAGCTGGTTTTCGGTGATGGAGAGAATGATTCTGCGATAAGCCTTAAAACAGCTCTGAACGTGCTTCAAATCCAGAACCTTGAGCTGCCAGCGTCGGATACACCGCAAGAGAAATATAACCTGTCAGAAATGCTTTCTATCGCGATGATGCTTCCAATTTCATCATTTGCGTTGAAATTCATTCATTCTGACCGCCACATTTTCAAAGTTGTATTGTTTGATGAAGCATGGTCGGTCTTGAATACAAGTCAGGGTAGTCACTTAGCGACACGTCTTGTCCGTGCCGGACGTTCAATGAATGCAGGTATCTACTTTGTAACTCAAAATGCTAACGACTTGCTGGATGAAAAAATGAAGAACAACATCGGAATGAAATTTGCGTTCCGCAGTACCGATTCGAAAGAGATCGAAAACGTTCTGTCATTGCTGAACCTTAAAAATACAGAATACAACGCATCAACGTTGCGAGAGCTTCAGAACGGACAATGCTTGTTCCAAGATATTTCCGGTCGTGTCGGTGTTGTATCGATTAACGCGCTATTTAAAGACCTATTCGATGCCTTTGATACACGTCCACCAGCTGAAAAAGAATTGGAAGATGGAAAGATTATTTCGAATGAAAGACTTCCATTAGATGGTCATGAACAAATGAATGACGATAAAACCAAATCCAATAAGGAAGAGGTGTACGTATGAGAAAACTATTTTCAATGATGAGTATTTCTTTGTTTCTCATTATTGCCGCAGCTTGCGGCAGTAATGAGGTTCATAAGGTTGACGGCAAAGGACCGGCAGATATACCGGTTAAGTGGGCTAATGCAGAAGTTCAAAAGGATCAAGCAACAAGAGCTAAGTTACTCGTTGAAAACGACGGGATTATGTCCCCTGATAAGGGTCCCGAAAACGATAAAACGATTGAAAAATATAAGCTTACTGAATGGAAAGTCAATGATGATGATTATTTCTATGAAATTACTTATCTGCATCCTATTAAAAATGAATTGAAGACTGAACGGATGGAAGTTATTAAAACAGATAGTGGATGGAAACGCAAAGAGTACGGAGACATATATAATTTTGACAAACTTGTAGAGGACTTAAAGCCAGAAGTATTAAGGGAGTTACATGATAAATGAAAAAGCTAGTACGATTATTGTTGTTGTCAATTGCATTGCTTTGGGTTTTCCAACTACCGGCTTCAGCTGAAAGCCTTCAAGATAATTTAGTACCTCAAGATAGTGATCAAAAATCAGTCGGAGAGGTCGAGCTGAAATACAATGAATATCCGCAGCATCATTATAAGCTTGATACTTATGTAGATACATCAGGTGATTGGATGCCGTGGAATTGGGCGGACGGAGCAGGAAAACAAATCTATATTGCCTTAATGGAGATTATCAATTCTATTTGGAATGTCAATGTTCTGTTAGCGAATTTCACGATGAAGATTGTTCAAGAAGTATTCGAACTGGATTTTATTTCCAATTTAGTAGTTCAAATCGGTCAAGCGGTTCAGAATATTGCCGGTTTCGGACCAGGCGGCTTCATGTCGAATGGATTATGGCCGTTGCTTGTAACGTTTGTAATTGGAATCGTAGGAGCGTGGGCTACTTATGTTGGAATGGTAAAACGTGAAACTAGCCGTGCATGGAGTGGTTTACTTTCTTCAATCATTATTTTTGTATTTGCGCTTGGTTTCTTTTCAAATGCTTCAACCATTCTGAAAGGAATTAATGATTGGTCAAGTAATCTTCAGAGCGATATTTTAGCCGTTTTTGCGAGTATCGTTAACCCAGGAGCTTCTTATACGCAAGAAGAAGGGATCGCTACGATCCGTAATCAGATGTTTGATTTGATGGTGAAAAAACCTTATCTACTTATGCAATATGGGACGACAAAAGTTGATGAAGGACGTGTTAATACTATCCTTTCAGTCGACCCCATATTAGATGCTAAAAAAAGACAAGAAGAAGCTCAAAAAGAGGTTGAAGAAGAAGACAATTCAATGATGTCCATTGATGGAATTTCTCAGCGCGCTGGTTTTGTGCCATTGCTTTTCTTAGCCAATACCATTATCGGGGTTTTCCTTTTAATCATTTCAGGAACGATTATTCTTTATCAGATGATTTTCCTTGTCTTAGTGCTATTCGCACCGGTTCCGTTGCTCATGGCATTGGTTCCAAGATGGCAACAGACCGCGTTTGATTGGGCTATGAAGGTATTACATGCGCAGCTTATGAAAATTGCGATTGCTTTATTGCTAACGATTTTGTTCGGTATCTCCGCAATCTTATACCGTGCAACTGATACTGATGATTTAGGGTATCTTGGTATGATGATTCTTCAGATTATTTGTTTTGTAGGTATTTGGGCAAAACGAAAAGAACTATTTAGCATGGTAGCAACGGCAGTTAATAATGTCCAAAGCAGTACAGGAGCAACCTTGCAAGGCTATAAGCAGAAATATAATGAAGCTAAAAATACGATTCGTAAAGCTAGAAATGTGATTAATCAAACCAGCGGTAAAGGGCGGGTTCGCAATCAGCCCTTAGCGCAACGTCAGGTAGGACAGAGCAACATAGGTGTCCGTGATAAAGATCAGTTAGCAGAAAGACAACAACAGCTGAAAGCAACAAAAGACGGTCTCAAGAGTTCTGTTAGTGGTACCATGCTGGCAGATCGTAGAAATAAAGAATTTCAAGAAGGTCAAGATATGTACAAAAATCGTTCAGGTATTGAAAATGCAGCGACAGCTGACCGTGAACAGCTAATGGATCGTCAGGTAGATAAAGCTGCTATAGGAAAAAAACTAAACGTACCTCAAAGCATTTTGGATGTTGCGCGTGAAAAAGCTGTAGATTCTAAGAATGATAATGTAATGAATATCGAAGAGTTGCGTCGCAAACGAGGAAATCTTGCTGAATTTGCTTTAACAGATCGAACAAATATACAGGATGCACAACGTGAAGCAGCTCCTTCAGTTGAGCGAACTGAAATGCGTGATGTAAAGCTTTCAGATCGTACCCAAAGCGTACGTAACATTAATTTGATGAACCAGCATAGCCACGAAGACCGAATTAATAACGTAACCGAAACCAATCGTAATGTTCAGGAAAACATGACGGAAAGAGAAAGTGTTTCAAGAAATGTTACAAAAAGAACCGAGCATGTGAGCAATATCAATAACGTAAGTCGTGAACAAATCAATGAAACTATTAACCAAGAGAGTGAAAACATCACAAATAGAGAGAGAGGGAATAGAACAGAGCGTTAGGAGGAACAAATGTGTTCGGATGGGATTTTCATAACAGTAAGAGCGATCGAATCAAGCTGTTTCTTTTCATCCTTGCTGTTTTTCTAGTTGTTGGCTTTACAGTATCAGCTGTATTCCGCAGCATGAATAAAGAAGAAGCCACGGCTTTAGAACAAAATCCAAAAAATTCAACTGAATCGATTGATCAAGTCGATTTATCGACTTTATATTCGGAACATTCCGAATCATTAGAAGGTGACGATCAAACAAATGAGTACGATCAAACCGAGCATTTTTCAGAAGAAACACTGAATGAAACGAAGGAGATTGCAGTTCAATTTGCAAAAGCTTTTCATACTTACAGCGCGGATGAACCAATGACGTATTTAGAAAACGCGAAGCCCTATATGAAAGATGCTTTATACGAAAAAATGAAGCGAAACGGCAGACGAGAAGTGCTTGAGCGGTCTTATCTGACCGTAAAGGAAACGGATGTTACCCCGGTAGCGAATAAAAGCAGTATGGTTGTTCGCTGGAACGTCATTGTAAGAGGTGAAGCAAAGTCTGTTGATGGAAAAACGTCAGAAACGGAAGATTGGTATTTAGTCGGGTTGCGTGAAGTCGATGGAGAATGGAAGGTTGAGGATGTGAGAGTAAATGTCCCAAACTAATGATCCTAACGGCTATGAAACAGAAGGCAGCTCGGCTTTAAAGAACACCGCTAATGAAGTTGGAAAAGCTGTTGCTAAAAAAGCTGTGAAATCCGCAGCTACAAAAGCAGCTTCGTCCAGTAGTTCTACTATTGGACTTACAGTTATTTTAGCCATTGTCGCTGTTGTTTTGGTTTTTGCAATTATCGCAATTGCAGTTTTCATTATTATTGCTTCAGGTGGTGAAGAAGAAAGACCGGAAGATAATGGCTATTGGGGTGGTGAAATATCGGAAATAGGAACCAATGAAATTCCTGCTCAGTTCATCCCATACTATAAAGCTGCTGAACAAAAATATGGTGTACCGTGGAATCTTATTGCTGCGGAGCATCGGGTAGAAACACGTTTTTCTACGATTGACCCTATGATTTCCCCGGTTGGTGCAGAAGGTCATTTGCAGTTTATGCCTTGTACATGGGTTGGTTGGAAACATCCTTCCTGCGGAGGATTAGGAAAAGGAAATATTCCTACTTCCCAAAAAACGAATCCAGCTGTTATTGCGAAGTATGGCGGCTATGGTGTTGATGCAAACGGTGATGGAAAAGCTGATCCGTGGGATATAGAAGACGCCATTTATTCTGTAGCAAAATATCTTGCTTCAAATGGCGCAGCTGAAGGACGTTTCAGAGATGCAGTTTTCGCGTATAATCATGCAGATTGGTACGTCGAAGAAGTTCTAGATTTTGCTGATCGGTACGTGAAAGGCTATGTCGCTATTAAAGTCGGCAATAGCAGTAAAGCGAATACTGGTACAGCAGTTGTTGATGTAGGAAACAAATGGATCGGAAATTCTGTCTATGTTTTTGGTGGAGGACGAAATCAGAGTGATATAGCAAGAGGACGTTTTGATTGTTCATCTTTTGTGCATTGGGCGTTTGCTCAAGTTGGCATCGATCTAGGTCCGTTAAGTTCAACTAGCACAGAAACGCTCAAGCATTTAGGAAAGCCGGTTCCGCCTAGTGAAATACAGCCGGGTGATCTTGTGTTCTTTGACACTTATAAAAAAGATGGACATGTCGGCATTTATGTCGGTGATGGAAAATTCATTGGAGCGCAAACAAGCACAGGTGTAGCGATTGCGGACATGTCGAAAGGCTACTGGAAAGAAAAATTTAATGGTCGCGTGAAGCGAATTTAATTGGTGAATACATCAATTTTACACCTGTTATACCTCTTACTCTATGATATTATACTGGAAATCTTATACAAGAGACAACGAGGATTCCCACCCGCCACCTTAAACGCAAAGTGTTTAAGGTGGGAACAGGTACTATTTATAGGTTGCTGGAAAGAGAAAGACTAAGTTAATGCCTTGCTAATAAATCAAGGCTTTTTCTTTTGTGTACAGGGTTTTCGAATTCTTCATGTTTTTAGCTTTCTTTGTAAAACTAGGTGCTAGTTATAGAGGAAAACCTTTGCTATTTCTTTTCTTCAGAGGGTTAATTTGCTTTAATACGGTAAGATTTATATTTTAATTGATAATCAAACAGACGGTTCAGTAGAGAAAATCGTATATAACGGTTCATGGGGTACTGTTTCGGTAGTGTTGGATAAATCAGCGTCAGCGTTTGCGAGTCATCCTTCAACCTTATATGACATATCTTTAGATTTTTCTGAACCTCTATTTATTTATAAAGACCCAACTGGAAGAGTCGGATTCAACGGCACATGGGTTGTCACAACCATATCTGTTCAACCGGGTTCACTCGGTCAAAAAACATCAGCCGATAAAAACAACCTTCTAACGTATTCCATCACAACAGATGGAACAATGGGAACAATAACCGAAAAGATTAACGGTACAGTTATAAATACAAGGTCAAACCCATCAAGCGGACAGCAATTTACCGTTAGCCTTAATCAATCTCAATGGGATGCAATTAAATTCGGAAACGCACAAACATTGACCATTGAAATGAACGGATTTGTTTGGACATATACCTTTGACAAACGTTTAAATGCGAATGACGACATATTAAGCGCTGTTAAAGGTGTGCAAGATTTACAAACTCATTTGAACGGAATCAAAGCACAATTGGGCGCGGCGATTCGTTCAAAAGGCGGAACGGTGAATGATACGGATGCTTGGAGTGCGTTTGTGAGTGCGGTTACTAATATGCAAGTTAAGAGATGGGTTAGGGGAACTGGTACAACATCCTCAACGTCGTTAGGGTTCTATCACCCTGACGGGAATTTTTATAATTTATGCTATCTAACTGTGACAGGGTTAACTTTTAAACCATCAATGGTTCTTATATGGGGAAGAGATAATAACTATTACACCGTTCTATTCCCTGAAACAATCTACTCATCTTATTCAATAGGTAGGATTATAACAGGCACTTATAATGTAAATAGTTACAGCGGATATAGCATATATACATTTCGTTTAGATTCACCTGCTTATGTAACATCTACGGGATTTCAATTATCAATTGGTACAAGTGGTAATCAGTCAGTAATCTGGTTTGCAGTTGAATAAGGAGGGCTAAAATGTTTATAAGAGCCTATTACGATAAACTAACAGGAAACGGTTTGAAATGGTATAGCCTCGAAGGTGGTGCATATCGTATACCAACGTTCGAGGAAGATTATCAAGCAATCAAGGAATTATCGGAAAGAATTACTAATAGCAACAATGAATGGAGGAATGTAAAATGGTATTCACTGAAAACAGCGGTCTTGTAAAAGTATGGGTAAGTCTTGTTTTGAACGGCACATATTCACTTGACCAAGTGCCTAATCTATTTATCCTTAAAGAAGTGGTTACGCAAGTGGTAAATAGCTTGCAAAAATGAATAATAGGATGATAAGGAGAAGCAAACAAACACCTTAGAGGGGGGTATTTTTATGGTTTAAATATATTGAAACTTAAAAATAGTTCAATTATTACTCTCTCCTGGTATAATATAGAATATAAATTAATTAATGGGGGGGAGAGACATAGTGAGAAAAAAGGTAATCAATATTTTAGTAGGGTTATCGATATTTCTTTTAACAGTTAGCTACCCTTTTACAGCATCTGCAGCATCTGGTACATCGATTTTTAAATCAAAATATCCGAAACAAGTTATCAGAGTATCAAAGAGTGTTGATTTGGATAAAGATCGTAAACCCGAAACAGTTATTCTAACAACACTAGGATATTTATATTTGGTAAAGGGAAACAAGGTTACATTAGTTGAAAAGAATATTGTTAGTGACAAAGGTTTTCCAGCGCCCAAACTTACGATTAATCATCCCGCCCAGGATGAATATCAAGTAATCATAAGGTTGTTTTATGGAGCAAGTAATACTCGAGCTTTCGTTTATAGAATGCAAAAAGGGAAACTGGTTAAAGTTTTAGATGTAGTGGGAGACGTAGAAATTAAAATCCACAAAGGAAAAATATATCAGGTATGGAAGATGTACCGAGATGAAGGTTTATGGGATCCAGTTACTGCAGTATATTCTTGGAATAGCAAAAAGCAAAAATTTGATGTTTCTGGTATGGTACCAAATTAATTTTAATTATTTAAAAGCCGGCGATAAGTTGGCTTTTTTTGTTGCCTACATCCAAAAGTAGGTGTATTTTTTATGCTTTTTAACAGAAAGAGAGGTTGCCGAATGGAACGATTTGATATTATTTACAAAACCGTCGCAGCCGCAGTCGGGGCTGTCGTCGGTTTTTTATTTGGAGATCAATCTATATTTCTAAGAACCTTACTTTCATTTTCCATTATTGATTATGGTACTGGCACAATGGCAGCATACGTCGAAGGGAGGTTGCAAAGTGCTATAGGATTCAAGCGAATTCCGAAAAAAGTGGTGATTTTCGCACTTGTAGCTGCGGCGCATTTAGTGGATAGGGCAATCGGAACAAACAATTTATTCCGAGACGCTACTATCTTTTTTTATTTAGCCAATGAATTGCTGTCCATCATCGAGAATGCAGGCCGGATAGGTTTACCTGTTCCGGAACAAATCAGACAAGCTGTTGAAGTGCTAAGAGGAAAAAACGAAGAAAAGATAAAAAATAATGTTAGATTATTTAACGAAATAATGGCGTATATTCCAAATACATGTAACAATACGTATAGATTTAATATTATAAAACTTTATATAAAGGAGGATAGAGCAGTTATGGCTAAAATAAGAAATGAAAAGTTAAACAAATCCGTTTTTGGAGGACACGAGACAGTAAGTGTACTAGTAGTTCAAGCACCCCAAAGGTTGAGGAGAGAGGGTCAAAATTAGTAAAAAGTAGTTCATAAAACATTTAAAGTGGATTCAATACATTTTGCATTGTGTTTTTCGCTAATAATTCGATACTGAAGGAGCCTTCAGTTATTTAGCTTGTCGACAAAGTCGACAAGCTTTTTTTATGTGCGCCCGGCATGGGTGTAATCTATAGGGTGGAAGTCCAAAGAAGAAGATATTCTGGGAATCGCTTATGAATTGGATCCGACAAATAAAAAGGGATACAGGATACAGGTCTACGCATATTTAAAAGGCAAATTTCCGGGTCTTGCTTTTGCAATTGGTAACGCAATTTTTAATAATCGTGTATTTGGAAAAATGTTGTTTACTTTAAAAAAATAAGTTCTTTACTTGAACAGGCTATAGTTCATCAACAAACGGGCTATATAGTTGAAAAAAATTTGTATTCCTTTTTGCAGAACTATTAGTAAATTAACCAGAACCAAAAAAGTATGTTAGAAAAATTTACATAAAAATACCATTTTTTATATAAGTGTGATAATCAATAATTAATAAGGTTAAACAAAAAAGGGGTTTCCTCGTTTGACCTATCTATAATCTATTTACTAGGGAAAGGGGTATTAAAAGATGAGACATGGAGACATATCAAGTAGTCATGACACAGTTGGTGTAGCAGTGGTTAATTATAAAATGCCACGCCTACATACCAAAGCAGAGGTTCTTGAAAATTGTCGAAAAATAGCGGATATGATTGTAGGAATTAAGCAAGGTTTACCGGGCATGGATCTAATTATTTTCCCTGAGTACAGTACGCATGGAATTATGTACGATGAAAAAGAAATGTATGATACTGCCTCCTCCATTCCAGGAGAAGAAACAGCTATTTTTGCTGAAGATTGTCGAAAAGCCAATACGTGGGGAGTATTCTCCTTAACAGGAGAAAGACATGAGGACCATCCTAACAAAGCTCCTTATAACACTCTAATCCTAATGAACAATAAAGGAGAAATTGTTCAAAAGTATCGAAAAATCATTCCGTGGTGCCCGATTGAAGGATGGTATCCGGGCGACACTACCTATGTAGCCGAAGGACCAAAAGGCCTCAAAGTAAGTTTAATCGTCTGTGATGATGGAAACTACCCAGAAATCTGGCGTGACTGTGCGATGAAAGGTGCCGAGCTTATTGTTCGATGCCAAGGATACATGTATCCGGCTAAAGAGCAGCAAATTATGATGGCCAAAGCAATGGCTTGGGCGAATAATACGTACGTAGCTGTGGCGAATGCAACTGGTTTTGACGGTGTATATTCTTACTTTGGCCACTCAGCAATCATTGGTTTTGACGGCCGCACCCTTGGAGAGTGCGGAACGGAGGAAAATGGAATTCAGTATGCCGAGATCTCCATTTCCCAAATTCGCGATTTCCGCAAAAATGAACAGTCTCAAAACCATTTATTCAAATTACTTCATCGAGGCTATACTGGACTTATCAATTCCGGAGATGGTGACCGCGGTGTTGCTGATTGTCCATTTGACTTCTATCGTACATGGGTACTCGATCCAGAAAAAGCCCGCAATAATGTAGAAAAAATCACTCGCTCTACAGTGGGAACCGTCGAGTGCCCGATTGTGGGAATCCCTCATGAAGAAAAAGAGCAGGTCATCGGTACTAAATAACATCATCTCCTTTGTAATCGAAGAAAGATTATTTTACATACATCTCAGTGTACAGACACAAAAGAACAACCCTTCAATGATATTATCCTTCCCAAGTAAACAGTATAGCCCTTTCTCCTTATTGTCTACTTAAAGGGGATAATATCGGTTTGGAAGATGCAACACGAACAGCCTATAAGGAGTTGATCATATGGATGCAGGAGGATTATGGATTTGATCCTCTCGAGGCCTATCAGTTGTTAACTCAAGTAGGAAAGCTCCACGTTGAAAATATGGTAGATACTCTGTATTCATTAGTTGCTAAGTGTCCAAAGGAGTTTTGTTAAGGTACACATTAAAGTAAAGCAGAAACTAACACCCATATCGATTGGTGTGGTTAGTAGTTTATTAAAATATAGGGGGTATACAAATGAATGGTATCCACGATGTTGGAGGCATGGATGGATTATATAGGTGATGAAACATGGCAACAAGAAATCCTTAGGAAATTGCAAAGTCTTTCTAATGAAACACAAGAATCACAAGAATCCATTCTTAAAACTTAAGAATTGCTGATATACAATAACCTAAAGGTATTAGTGGTGTTTGATAGAGAAGGAGCGGACTTAAAAGTCTAATCAGGCTTTTAAATCAGCTCCTTTTGTGTATTTTTTCTATTAAAACTTATGTCACAATCAAGGGCATCTTTTTGGTGTTTCCTCTAAATAAAACATTGACAAAATTTTATTATTGTGATATTATTGAAATTTTAATAATTGACATAAAAGATGGGTTTGGTATACTTTTTTTTGATGTTATCTTCCAGTTCCTAAGGAGATAGCCTCTAAAAGGAGGATATTCAAATGAAAGAAAACCAAGTCAGTCTTACTGCAATAATGACCGCCTACTTACGTGCCTACCATGCCATGAATGATACCCCAAAAATTTTTGATGACTTTCTAGCCTATCGTTTGATACCAGACGAAAGACGTGCACTCATTGAACAAGGATTTTTTAGGGCTCTCCAGATTAATGTTCCTGAAAGTAACTTGGCATGCTCCGACCAGACAACAAATACCTTGCCGTCTTTATTGCAAGCCATGGGGTTACCTAGTGTCCTTAGCCGTTCAAGATATACGGAAGACAACCTTGATCAGGCTGTAAAACAAGGGGTGGAGCAGTATGTGATACTCGGAGCTGGGTTGGATACTTTTGCTTTTCGTCGTCCAGATCTCCTAAGTCAGGTTCAGGTATTTGAAGTTGACCACCCGGCCACACAAGCCTTCAAACTTAATCGACTGGCTGAATTAGAATGGGAAATCCCATCAAATCTTCACTTTGTACCTGTGGATTTCACAAAGGAGAGTTTGGCTGATGCACTCAAGGGAACTTCGTATGATTTGCAGACTAAAAGTTTTTTTAGTTGGCTAGGTGTCACAATGTACTTAACTCGAAACGAAGTGTTCGCAACGCTGCGTTCTATTACCGATATTGCCCCCGTGGGCAGTGCGGTTATTTTCGATTACTTTGTACCAGAAGAAGCTACTCCATATATGAAAAAGATGCAGGAGAATTTACGAAAGATAGGCGAGCCGATTAAAACGACCTTTGACCCGTCAACACTGGCTTTTGAACTGGAAAGTTTAGGGCTCCGTCTTCATGAGAACTTAAGCCCATCCGATATCCAAGAACGTTATTTTCAGAGTCGAACGGACAGCTATTATGCGAGTAAACATGTGCGCTTTGCGAGGGCAGTAGTAGAGTAAAAAATATGTTTTCCCATATTAGATGATTATTAATCCAAAAGAGATGTCCCTTTTCTCTCAAGGGCCCGGTGGGAAGTCGTTAATACCCATGTCGCACAATAAAAGAGTCTTATTTATTCAAATTGATCTCACTTTGGAGGGAAACTCATGGAAAATCGAACGATGGAAGTCAGACTGATCCCCAGCAGTTATTTGCGTGGGAAAATAGACCCTTATGATCCTTTTCTGTGGTATGAAGAAATGAGGAAACAAACACCCGTTTATTACAATGACAAGGCAGGCATGTGGAATGTTTTCCTCTATAAAGATGTCAAAAGGGTATTGGAGGATAAGGAATTTTTCTCAAACGTCATTCCGCAAAGAGGGAAGAGTTCACTTTCCCAAAGCATCATTGCCATGGACCCGCCCAAGCACACGGACATCCGCTCCATAGTAAGTCGCTCCTTTACTCCCAAAGTAATGAGAGAGTGGGAATCCCGCATTCATGAGATTGCATCGGAACTGCTCAATTCGGTTCAAGGGCAATCGGAATTTGATATTGTGAATGATTTCTCTTATCCTCTGCCCGTGATTGTCATTGCCGAGATGTTGGGTGTTCCATCGTCCGAAATGAAACTGTTCAAAGACTGGTCGGATACGCTGGTCAGTTCTCCCGAGAATGATCACCCCGAACACTTGGCCAAATTCAAAGAGACCCGCAACAGAACCGAAGCAGAATTAAGCGCCTTCTTTGAGCAAATCATTGAAGAAAAACGGGCACATCCAGGAAATGACCTCATCTCGATCCTCATCAAAGCATCATGACCCTGAAATTTGGAAAAATCCTGATGTGTTCAGTCCAGATCGGTTTGCCAAATGGGAAGGAAGCCCTTTTAGCTTCATTCCGCAGGGTGGTGGTGATTACTTTATGGGACATCGCTGTGCTGGGGAGTGGGTCACCATTGAAGTCATGAAAGTGAGTCTTGATTATCTAACAAATCGAATGGATTATGAAGTTCCTGACCAGGATTTAAGTTTCAGCATGGCTAGCATGCCAAGTATCCCCCATAGTAAAGTAGTAATCAAAAATGTTAAAAAGAGGATATAATTTATTTCTACTCTACTCAATTATTGTGAGTAATTAGCTTTTTAAATGCGTGCTAAAGTTCAATAAGTGCGAGACGGCTTCAACAAAGCCTTTGATCTTCAACAATAGGGCGCTATCCTCTAATAAGGATATCTGCCTTATTTTATTTAATTAAAGGGGCAGGTTGAATAAGAAAAAACAAAAAACTATTCCTGACTTGCAGTAGTTCTTTATATGTAACTTGACATAAATAGAAATTCATTTTATGATGTAAGTAATTACTTGCATTCATAAAGAGGAGTTACTAATGGAAGAACATTTAGATACTCGTGAAAGAATTTTACAAGCAACTTTAAAATTAATTAGGGAAAAAGGATTTAAAGGAGCAACTACTCGTGCAATTGCACAGGAAGCTGGTGTAAATGAAGTAACATTATTTCGTCATTTCAACAATAAGAAGGGAATTGTAAAAGCTGTTTTTGAAAAGGTATCATATGTTTCTACACTTTCAGAAGCTATAAAAGAAAAGGTTGAGTGGGATTTAGAAAAAGACTTATTGATGTTTTCTAAGTTGTATCAACAACTTTTATACGAAAACCGTGATTTAATTATGATTGGCTTAAAAGAAGGAGACTCATTTCCAGAACTGAAACAACAAATTGCAGATATTCCACGGCAATTGAAAGAACATTTAATTGAATATTTTAATACAATGAGAGAGAAAGGGATTTTGGTTGAAACAAATGTTGAAGCTCAAGCAATGGCATTAATTTGGATGAATTTTGGCTTTTTTATGTCTCGTTCACAACATGGTACCCAGATTACTGATTTAACTGAAGAAGAATTTTTAAAGAACACTGTTGAAGTTTTTACTAGAGGGTTAACACTCTAGTTTAATTTTTAACTTTAGGGTAAGTATGTACTTGCATTCATTGAGATCAACGAAAAAAAGGGGAGTATTTTATGTTAGAGGTAATTCTTATGTCCATTGAACGAGTTTCACTGGCTATTATTGTCGGTGGAGGAATCATTATGGCAGCTTGTGTACGTCCACTGTTGTTACAGCAATTATCACGAAAAGATAGAACAGAGATTGTTAAATCAACTGAGGCAATTTCTATTAATGCTTGGAATAGATATAACAAAGTAGCATTTGTAGCTACTACGGTAATGATGGTTTTGGACTTTATTCGAATTGGCATGAGAATCCAATATTCTTATTGGCATCTAGGCTTGGTAGCTATAATACTTTTGTTGTTACTTTGGAAGTTCATTGTAGATAAATCATTGAAGAAGAGACTTTTGGAGAAGGGAGATGCTGCTGTTAATAGTTCAGAGCAAAATAAAGAGCATCGCCTAGTCGAATTGTTGTCTAAAATTATTCTTGTATTAGCTATAATATTAACTGTTTTACCTTTTCAAATATAAATGTTTGTAAAAATTGGTTTAAGATATTAATCAACACGTTCCCTCATTCGATTGTAATCCGTTGCTATTTTATATATTAAATTGTACTTTCAACCTTCTTCAACAATACGATCGGGTGCGTTGGTTGAAGAAGAGATTGTATTAACCCTCCTTGTAATTTTCTGATACGTGAATCCCATTTTAACCGAAACGGAAAGTGAAGTTCCGAAGGTGGTTCACTTTCTGTTTCGGCAACGCCGATAGGCGATTAATTGTGTCGGTACCATTTGATATATTGCTTTGTAATGTATAAGAGTAAGAAGGGGAGCTTTTTGCTCCCTTTATTGTTTTAGTTCAAAAGGTGTTTTACTTATCTTGTCGAATTCAAATAAATAACGATGATAAGAACAAACAAAAGAACCAAGAAAAGAAGAAAAGAAGAAAAGAAGAAAAGAAGAAAAGAACGTTGGAAGAAAGGAGGATTCGAAGGTTGGCTATTACGATAACAATGGGCATCCAAAAAGGCGGTTGCGGCAAGTCAACCACCACCGGGATTTTGGCTTATCTATTAAGCCAAGACGGGTACAAGGTGCTTGCGGTTGATATGGACTCGCAAGGAAACTTAACAGAATTTCTGTCTAAGAGACCCTCGAATGAATTTGTTGAGAAGTCGGTGCTCGAAGCGATGCAGCATCAGGATCCTACAAACTATATCGTACCAATTTACGAAAACCTAGACCTGTTGCCGGCCAATAATTTTTTAGCGACTTTTCCTCGCTGGATTTACACAGGCGTGACATATCTAGGCGAAAAAATTCGTTATAACGGTGATAATCCTAGTAAGATTTTAGATGAAACATTAGAGAAGGTGAGAGATAATTACGATTTTATTGTTATCGACACGCCTCCTTCATTAAGTGAACAGACAACGAATGCCTTATGTGCCAGTGAGTATGTCGTTGTGTTATTTGAATGTTCTAACTGGTGCTATTCTGCGATTCCAAATTTCATGGATTCCGTAGAGGGAGCAAGAAATGTTAGTAAGCACGGAACAAAGGTTATCGGTATTTTGCGTACGATGAACGATGTTAGACGAAGCGATGCCAAAGCGTTTAACGAAATGATCGAAGAGGATTATCCAAACGAAGTATTCAAAACTATTATTACACGAAAAGCCCCGATTGGAAGGTTGTCACTGTACGGTTTCGATGAAAACTCTGAGTTGAAGCAGGCTTTGGGACAATACAAAAATTTTTATAAGGAGCTGATGGAACGTGTCAAAGGTAGATGACATCAAAAATCTAAAACGTCAGCAAAAAACGATTACACCTACACAAGTGTTAGTGGAATCGGTTGGAAATGAAAACAATGTTGTTTCCAACGAAGAAAACAACCAAGAAAGAAAGGAAGAAAAGAAGATAGAAAGAAAACGGGTATCCTTTGATCTGCGCATAGATTTACATAAAGAACTAAAAATGCAGTCGATCTTACAGGAGAAGAATGTTTATTTGCTTATTGAGGAAGCTGTAGAAAAATATTTATCTGAGTTAAAAGGAAAGGATCAGATGTAGATCTCTCTGTTTCAATAATAAATAGTTTTAAGTTTTTATAAAAATTGAAAAGAAAAATTCAATGGTTGCGTAAAGTGAATTTAAGGCAGGGATTGCCCCTGCCTTTTTTATAATGGAGAAACAAGGAAGAAATTTTCTGATATGGTCTGAAATAACCCTCTAATGCATGGGTGGAATGCCCAAAAATAATTAAAAGAGTAATGCCATCACGATTAGAAAACCGGATATTAATAATAAATCCAATTCCCCGTCAGAAAATAGTTTTGTTTGTACTAAGTATGTTCCGTAACTACCTTTCACCTTAACAAGTTTAATCTTCCTACCCGATGCGTATTTTGATGCCTCTTCCTGACGTTCGGATTTTGAACGGAATCTCCCCTTCTCGTCCCGCAGTCTGCCCGAGACGTCTATCTTTATGGTCTTCACTTCTTTCTCGTCCAATAGTTCCAGGATTTGTTTTAACTTTTGTTTTTCCTTCGCAGTTAGCATTGACGTCCCTCTCCTCTCTTGTTGTTGGGTTCTGCTCCTTCCATAATTCCGATTGTTCCAACTTCCATGATGGGGAGGGGAGGTTGACGTCTTTCTTCTTATTTGTATACATCAAATTTAAAAATTCTTTTGAATGGGCAGCCGTAAATAAAGCTGCACGGATGATTTGATTCCGATCTAGTGTAGTAGCGTGAAACAAACTATCCACATATTGTTTATAAACATCTGCATAACGCACGGTCGGTCTATACATGTGACGTCCTCCTTCTATCGTGTTTGACGTCTGTCTGACGTCCTTCACTTCTAATGCTTATACCTTTCCTTCCTCTATTTACTGGCGTCTTCAAGACGTCTTGATAAACAATATTCGACACAGCTTGTCCAATATGTCCGTTTTTTTCTTGTGGTTTAAAAACGGACATTTTTGCCGAGACTGGATAAAAAAGAGGAGTGAGCAAATTGTTTGGAATAGGTAAGAAGCGTACTAAATTCGGTAAGTGGATTGATAAAAAGGGGATTAAACAAATTGAACTGGAGGAAGCAGCTAATCTGGGAAGAGCGACAGTTTCAAATATGTGCAATGATAAAGATTACAAGCCCAAATTCTCCACATTTGCAAAATTACAAAAAGGGCTAAAAAAGATGGGATACAATGTTGAATATCATGATTTTTGGATGTGAATATGATGGAAAACGACAATTATGCCCCCTGATTCATTTTTCTTTTTCGTACAAGACCGATCGATAAAACGTTGCTTATTTTGAAGATTCTTGGTTGTCGTCTTGTAAAGCAATAGGCTCGAAAAGTGTTTGATGAAATATCAACCACTTTGATTTTCCGTTGGCTTATTTCATTCTTGTTGGACAGATAAATCATTTCCAAAATTTCTCCCGATTCCAAAGCTCTTTTAACAAACCCTTCATCGATCAGACCTCCTTTTTTATTATTATATAAGAACGTTTGTTCTATTCACAGTAGGCTTTCGAACATTTGTTTGTATAATTAAATGTAAGGAGGTTAGAGAATGTAAATGAAGATCAAACTAACCGTTCACCTCGACGTTGAAGATCAAAAACTATTGCAGTTTGGAGACTTTACAGTTCGAAAAGAAGAGGATATTCCAGGCACTGCGTATGAATGGATCTGTGAAATAAAGAAGGAAACAGGGTATCGAGATACTTGTATCAATAAGGTGATCGTGAACAATGAAAAAGATATAACGGAGGAAGTCCGTGAGATAGATGAGGAACCTATACCGGACATAGACTTTGGTAATTAATTGCTAAACATAAACAAAATATGGTATATTTCAAGAAAACCCTTAACACCATAATTTTTGGTAAAACCCTTTCTGTTTGGAAGGGTTATTTTTTGCGAAAAAAATAATGGTTTACTAATGACGGTACTTTGACGAAATAAAAAATAACAATACGTCAAAATAAGGAGGAGGGGAGTTAAATCTTTTTACAGTTTAAAATGAACTGAATAATAGATCTTGGTTTACAAGGAATGTTTCTAATTTAAGGAGGTTTATAGTTTGTTTATTTCTAAAGTTAAAATAGTAAATTTTAAACGATTTAAAGGGGAATTTACTTTAAATTTAAATAATGGTCTAAATATATTAGTTGGCAATAATGAGGCGGGAAAATCGACAATATTAGAAGCAATTCACTTGGCACTGACAGGTTTGTATAATGGTAGGTATTTAAAAAATGAATTAACACAGTACTTATTTAACAATCAAGTAGTTGAGGAATATTTAAAAAAAATTAATCAAGGTACTAATGAAGTGGAGGATATGCCTCAAGTTTTAATTGAATTATATTTTAAGGGTGAAGATCTTGATCTACTTGAGGGAAGCAATAATACTGAAAAGGTTCACGCTCCAGGTATTTCTTTAAAAATAGCATTTGATGAAAAGTATAAAGAAGAGTATGAGGAACTTGTAAAAAGTGGAGAAGTTAAAACACTTCCTATAGAGTATTATGATATTTTTTGGTCAACATTTGCTCGTGATAATAATATTACTTCAAGAAAAATTCCTATTAAATCAGCAATGATTGATTCTTCAAGCAATCGTTATCAAAATGGTTCAGATATATATATATCTCGTATAATTCGCGAAAATTTAGAGTTAGATGAAATCGTAGCTGTTTCCCAAGCACATCGTAAAATGAGAGAATACTTTATGGATGACAGTTCAATTCAAATAATAAATCAAAAATTAAGTAAGTGTTCAACATTATCAGATAAAAAGATATCGTTTTCTGTTGAACTTTTGACTAAAAATGCATGGGAAAACAGTTTAATGACTTATCTCGATGAAGTCCCTTTCCATTTTATAGGTAAAGGTGAACAAAGCATCTTAAAAACAGAACTAGCATTATCCCATAAAAAAACTAAAGAAGCTAATGTCATTCTAATAGAAGAACCAGAAAATCATCTTTCACATTCAAAACTCAATCAACTTATCAATAGAATAAAAGAATATCAGCAAGATAAACAGATAATTATATCAACACATAATAGTTTTGTTGCTAATAAGCTAGGGCTAGATCATTTGATTTTATTAAATGATAATAAAACAATTCGATTTAATCAACTTGATTATATGACTAAAAGATTTTTTGAAAAAATATCAGGCTATGATACCTTACGGCTAATTCTTTGTAAAAAAGCTATATTAGTAGAAGGAGATTCTGATGAGTTGATTGTACAAAAAGCTTATATGAAAGAAAATAATGGAAAGTTACCAATTGAAGATGGAATTGATGTTATCTCTGTAGGAACATCTTTTTTAAGATTTTTAGAAATTGCTGAAAAGATTTTAAAACCAGTTGTTGTTGTAACAGATAATGATGGAGATATAGAATTAATTGAAAAAAAATATAAAAAATATTTATGTAGAGAATCTTATCCAAATATAAAAATTTGTTACGATAAAACAATTGATAAAGGTAATTTGATGATTGGTTCTAAACCATTTAATTACAATACTTTAGAACCCAAATTGGTAAAAGTTAATGATATAAAAAAGCTCAATAAAATTTTCGGAACTAATTTTGAAACAGAAGATCAGCTACATATTTATATGAAAAGAAATAAAACAGAATGTGCACTGAAAATATTTGAAACTGATGAGGAAATTTATTTTCCAGATTATATCTTGGAGGCTATAAGAGTATGAAGGAAAATAAGTTGATGATAGCAGCTGCTGGATCAGGAAAAACCACATATCTAATTAATGAAGCATTAAAACAGACAAACGGTAATGTTCTGATTACAACTTACACTGAGGCAAATGAACAAGAAATTAAAAGAAAAATAATAAAAAAAAATAAAAGTATCCCTAAAAATATTACTGTTCAGACTTGGTTCTCTTTTTTATTGCAACATGGAGTTAGACCGTATCAGAACTATTTGTTCGAAGATAATATTAATGGAATGATACTAGTTAATCAGCAGTCAGGATTAAAATATTATTATAAAGGGAGACCAATTTATTTTAAAGAAAACGATACTAGAAATCATTATTTTAATGAACAATTAAAAATTTATTCAGATAAAATTTCAAAATTTGTTGTTAGATGTAATGAAAAAAGTAATGGTGCAGTTATTGATAGAATTAGCAGAATATATTCTCATATATTTATTGATGAAGTTCAGGATTTGGCTGGTTATGATCTTGAAATATTAAAACTACTTTTTAAAAGCAAATCAAATATACTAATAGTTGGTGATCCACGTCAAGTAACATACTTAACTCATCATGAGGCTAAATATAGACAATATAGGGAAGGAAAGATTAAGGAATTCGTACAAACAGAATGTAAAAATTGTAATTGTATTATTGATGAAGAGACATTAAACTTTTCTTATAGAAATAATCAGCAAATATGTGATTTTTCATCCAAACTTTATCCAAATTATAAGCCATGTATTTCAAAACAGGATGACGATATTAAACATAAAGGTGTTTTTTTAGTAAGAGAAAAAGATATTGATGAATATTTAAGAAGGTATAGCCCTATTCAACTTCGGGATAGTATCCGAGTAAATGTTCATAAAGATTATCCTTCAATTAATTTTGGTTACTCAAAGGGTTTAACGTTTGATAGAGTTCTAATATACCCTACTAAGCCAATGATTAAATGGTTATTAGATCATAACTTTAACTTGCAACCTCAAAGCAGGAGTAAATTTTATGTTGCATTAACTAGAGCTAAGTATAGTGTCGGTATTGTTTTTAATTATGATAATAATATTGATATAGAAGGTACGCAGAGATATTGTGAATTATAATAAAAGTATCTACTAGGAATTTTAGAATTTAAAATACTTTTTACAAAATTAAACAACCAGAAAATGAACCAGTGAGTAGTTGGAAGATTGGGAAACCTTTTATAATAGGTTTCCCTTAATTTTTGTATATTAACAACAATTGCGATTAATGTGCTAAAAATAAAAAAGAATTATAAATTCTCTATGTTCTTTTATGACATATCTTTTCCAAATCGGCATGATTATCGTTCAAGTACTCTACAAAACAATTATCTTTTTTTTTAATTTGTGCCCTTTGATGTACAGCAATGAAAAATCAGTATACAACAGGCTTTGTGTGAGTGTATATACTCCCTTATCTTGCAGCAAAAAATCTTCACCCTTCGGAAGCAGATTTTTTTGACAATGGGATAGTTCTGGATTAAAGAAAGAGTAATAACTAAGGATAAAGCATAAACCCAAGGTTTGGCACTCCCATGCCTTTTAATAAGCAAATAGTTTGGACTAAACTAGTTTTAGCTGACTTAATACGTTTTACCAAAGTTGAAGACGATGAGGGTGCTAGAGCAATTGCTAATACGATTGCTTCGAACTCTTTACATCAAGATTCGTATAGATGAAAATCCATTTCGGCGTATCATATATTCAGCCTTGCAAACATGAGCATCGGAAAAACAAGAGCTGATATTATGGCAACATTAGCACTGGAAAACGTGATTTTTGGAGCGTATCGGCCGTTGCTTATCTATCGGCGTTTATTCTTTACGTTAAAGAAAAGTACAAAGAAAAAGTGAATATGCGCCATATTGTTGAAATGGTGGCAAATAAATACCCTAGAGTACTTGCGACTTGCCGAGGACTTGGTATGACGATGATGACAATCATCCAAGACATCGGACAGCTAGAAGATAAAAGACGATATGGTCCGGTAATGGCTCGTTCGATTATCAACTGATACCCAGGTTTTTGCGAACTAAAGATACCAAAACGGCGAAATATTTTAGTGAGCTTGCCGGAGAAACAAACAGTGAAGCACAAGCAAAAAAGTGCTTCGTATGGACGGAAAGACGGCTCTAAAAGCATTTCAGAACAATATGTGAAACGATAAGGTGGATGCGGTACACCTAAAACGACAGATATCTTATTTTAGAAGTTTGGTTTTGTTTCTTGATAATAAAGAAATTTCCATAATATAAAAGTCTCCAGTCTTGCTGAAGGTTAATTTTTGGGGAAGTTCTCAACGAATAAGCCGTTGAACGTAAGGGGGGTTCTGTACTCTGATTGAACATTTTGGATATTACTTTTAGAAAGGATTACTACTTTATTCCATTAAAGGGCAATATCGATAAGACCATCCCTTCTCCAATTTTAAACGAACGACTTTAATTTTCAGATCTACTGAATATGAGTTAAAGGTTTGTTCTTTTTTAGTCCATAAAAAATCCCCTCCCAGGTAGACTCCTAAGAACATCATATCAAATGTCCTCTTTTTTTACTGTCTACTTGTAGGGGATAATACCAGGGACCCCTGTTTTTTTACTTTTACCAAGTAAAGAATAAACGATCATAAACAGTTTCGTTCTCCATTATTTCACCTGCACGTTGTAAACGATTAATCATGCTTATTCCACAGTTGACGTATGTGCCTCTTTCAAACAAACTTTCAGGCGGTTTTACACTTATATCCTCAGCACCACTTTTTTTCTTCCCGTTAATAGATAACATTACTTTAACTCCACGTTGCTTACACTCGTATATTTTTTGCCATAGATCCTCAATTTTAAATTCTTGCGCTCCGTAAAGGATTCCTTGACTATGCGTGTACGGTGGATCGCAATAAATTAAATCTCCTTCTTTAGCCATATCCATAACAGTTCTAAAGTCTTCATTTAAAAAGATTACATCTTCTTTGACAAGTTCATGCCAAATTCTTACTCTTCGTTCAAACTCTTCTGGCGGAATAGGAGTGTGTGGTCCAACTGGAGTACTCATGTATCCGTCTTTCTTACGGAAACGGACAATACCTGAGTAACAGGTTCTTGTTAGAACTGCAAAATCAAGAGCATTAAAGTCCTTATTAAACCTTTCCCTAATTTTTAGATAATTATTTTTTTTATCTTCGTTGTAATTCTCTATACACTTTCTATAATGATTAATTAAAGTATCAGGATCATTCTTTACATAATTAAATATTTTAATTAGAAACGGTAAAATATCGGATCCAACAGCCTTTTCGAATCTTTTAAACAGGGAATTATTATGACTGCAAAGTGTTCCTAATACTGCTCCACTACCCAAAAAAGGTTCATAATATGTATTTATTTTTTCAGGCATATAGGAAACAATCTCTTCGGCAAAACGATGTTTATTTCCAACCCATTTTAGTAATTGTGGAACTTCTGTTTTTAACACTGGCATGTTTATCACCTCAAATTCTTATGCAAATTATACCATAAATATTGTTGAATGTCACTTAAAGTCTGTAGACGTATAGACTACAAAATAGTAAATTTTGTATTGAATTACCAAATCAAAAAGAGTTGATAAGAACATGATAAATGAGATTGAAATAAAGAAGAACTTCGGACAGACATTAAAAAAAATTAGAACTAAAAAAGGGTTTAGTCAAGAGGATTTAGCAGATTTATCGGGATTACACAGAACATATATCAGCGAGGTTGAGCGAGGGGATAGAAATATTTCACTTATAAACATACATAAGATTTGTGCTGCACTAAACATACCTGCATCGACATTTTTTAGGAAAATGGAAGAGGAAAATTAATAATGCAAGCAAACAGTAAATATATAAACAAAAGTTCGGCATTTTGGGCTTATGTGAAACTCCTTTCAGAAAAGTTGGGATATTCAAAAGATGGAAAAGTAATTTATTACTTGGAGCAACAGGCTAGAGCAAAACTAAAAGAGTTAGGTATAAATGTAAAAGAAGATATTTTTCAAGATGTATTAAAGTATCTAAAATACAGAGCCGATTTACTTAACAAGCAGAAGGACTATCTAATGGATGTAAAAGAAGCAAGAAAATATTTCCAAATCGCCTTTAAAGATCATCAACAAAACCACTATACTTGCAAACTTCCGTTAAACAAGCAGAGGAATGAAAAGAAGGATTATGCTTTTTTTACATGCATTATTAATATTATTGCAGAAAAGGAACTAAGGCATTTTGCAAACAATAACGGTTTAGTTTATGGAAAAGACATTTATTTTGATGATAACCCTATGAATCTATCATATGTATTAAACGTAAATAAAGAATTGGAAGGTATAATGTCCCGACGATTTGATGGTGCTTTTCCAAGTACGATCAATCCAATTTTAATTTGGGAAATAAAAGAGTATTATTACACAACTACTTTTGGAAGCCGAATTGCTGATGGGGTTTATGAAACTCAGTTAGATGGCTATGAAATAAAAACAATCAGGGAAGAAACACTAAAAAACATTCAACATATATACTTTATCGATGATTATAATACTTGGTGGAATATGGGTAAGTCTTATCTTTGCCGAATTATTGACATGTTACATATGGGCTTAGTAGATGAGGTAATTATGGGTAAAGAAGTATTTGAAAGATGGCCTCAAATTTTAAGATCAGTACTTAATCAATACTATAAAAAATGAGCAGGGTGCACATATCCCTGTCAAGTAGACAATTAAAAAAGAGTATATTATTAAGCTGCGGTCTATTCTTGATATTCAAGCGGGGAAAGGTCGTAGATGAATGGGATCAATCCAAGGAATTACCGGAAGTAAGTTTAACCAGTTATCTACAGTTATCATGTCTAAACATTTTAATGAAAATAACAGCTAAATACCACCTTTTATGGGTGGTGTTTTTTATTCAACATAATATCAACTATGTTGTATTTTATCGATGGGAATGGTATTCTTTAGATCATAAATTCAACATAGTTTATTAAAAGAGTCTAAAAAATAAATTCAACATAGTTTATTAAAGGATTCGAAAAAATGATTGATGAATTCAAAAAGCTTCAAATGCTTAAATGATTTACGTTATTACACTAACGGGCGCTATCCTCTAATCTGACCAGCAACGGTTCCAAAACGTTCGTTTACGATGTGGAAAACCGTCTAATTAAAGTGAAGGATCCTGCAGGAACTTCCCTCGCTAAGTTTACCTATGGTCATTAAAGGGGCTAGTGGATCATTACAGAATAATTTAAAATCGAGATGATAAAACAACTTTAGGAGATACTAAAATGTGGTTAAAAGTGCTTCTAGCGATACTAGCATTACTGGGTTATATTCTTATGTGGTTTGCTGTGTTTGGAAAGAAGAAGGATATTGACAATATGTATACGGGTGTTTCTTCTAGCCTAGTTGAACTGATATTTGATCTTACTTATAAATACTCCCTAACTTTAGTAAAAAGAATACTGATATTCCTTTTAGGATTATTTACCGCATTTATCTTTACAATGGGAGTAATTTTTTCATAAATGTGTTGTTATCGGCGATTCTGACGCAACAAAATTTTATTTTATGAACTATTTCCTTACTCGATTCGTTCTAGGGGTGTTAGTTTGTGATATTGCGTAAATGAGTAGTTGCTTTGTCTATTGTGGAATGGATTATTAGAAGATTATTTGGAGGTGTGGATATGAGCATTGGCCAAGAGTACTTAAAGGTTGTGAGGGAACGATTTTTGGAAATGAAAAACACGGCGGAAAAGGCAATGGAACAGTTGCCCGAAGAAGAACTTTTTTACAGTTTAAATGAAGAATCAAATAGTATCGCGATTATTGTCAAACACATGAGCGGCAATATGGTTTCACGATGGACCGACTTTTTTACTTCAGACGGTGAAAAACCGTATAGAAATCGTGATGACGAATTTATCAATGATATGAATAGCAGGGAAGAACTCATCGCTTGCTGGGAAAAAGGCTGGGGAACGTTTTTGAAGACTTTCTATGAAATTACTGAAAATGACCTTTTAAAAACTGTAACCATCCGAAATGAACCACATTCTGTCATTCAAGCCATTGAACGGCAAATGTACCATTACTCTTACCATGTTGGACAGATTGTCTATATCGCCAAGCAAATTAGATCAACGGATTGGAAAACGTTAACGATACCGAGGAGGAAGTAAGTTAAAGGGGGTAATTGGGAAATAAATTTAAATAGCCTCCATTGGCACAATTTTTAAACGTAAGCTAGCTCAGAAAAATCTGTATATTTATGAAAGCGGAGTTTAACTAACTCTCAGTTGCACGTTTATATTGAGAGATTGCTAAAAAATGAGGTATTTTGATTGCTATTTTTGTTAATTGTCGGACTATCTTATATATTAGCTGCTATTGGTGTACTTTTGATATTATATGGTGTATTAACTAAAGCGATAAGATCTGGCACGAAGCATATTGAAGAACAACTAAAGTTAAAACAAGTTCCATTTTCACTTGTAAGTTACTCCCTTTGTTTAACTAACAAGCAGGGCGAACACCGTTCTCCCCACCACCTAAATCTTTTTATATATCTCTGCGTAAGCTACTTTCAACTGTTCCCGTAATTGCTTGTTTTCGTCTTCTAATTTTTTGATTTTTCGTTTCAGCGATTTAATGAGAGCGTCTTTATTGTTCTCATTCATTTCTCGCTTTACTTGTTTTGGTGTAGGGGCTTGTGCTTGTTGTTGACGAAAAGTTTAATTTGATTTGAGATGGTAATACACAATGACAAGAATGGTCAAGGAAAGATGGGTTTAGTTCTATTTTTAATCGTTTTATTTTAGTGGGTTTGTTTGTAATGTGGATAGCTATTTTTGGTACTAAGAGAAAGAAGTTAAATAGTTTAGTTCTGGAATATCAGCAGATTTTTCTGATTTTTCTTAATGATCATTTAGCAGTCCAGTTTTCTTGATTAGGGGAGTAGGTTTATGATAAAAAAAATAGTAAAGCCATGTATGCACGAACAATGAATAATTTATTCCCGTTGCTTTTATGCGTTGTGGTCCTTTCAATTCATTGGTGAATATTTTGCGATTTTGCCTGCTGATTTAACTAATGTTTTTCCGTTTTGCACCCATAAGTGAATACTTGGATAATTACCTCTATTGGTTTAGATGGCTTGAATCCGAGAAGAATTTGGTATTAGAAAAACTTGGAATTTGATAAACGTGTAGAGCAAATGGTTTAAAATCGAAATCGCCAATAATTAGTAACAATAATCATTATTACAACATAAACACCAATAATGTATTTATATATTTGTTCAGCAACTCCACCGAAAATCAGAACTATCAAAGGCATTAAAAGAACTAAAACCCCTAATATTATTGCAAGTAATCCCGTTCTTTTAGCATACTTTTCTTTATCTCCATAAAATGTCTTATCGCTATAGCCTATGATTAGGGGCAGCATCTTTTTAACCCCAATTAGATAACCTAAATAAATGATGAATATTCCAACAACTATTGTAGCAATTGTACTCATAGTTCCCATAATAAAACCACTTCCATCTTGTAATTTCTGATTAATGTACAGATCCGATAGTTAATAGTTTCAATTTTTTGTATATATTATAGCGCGATTTTTTTATAACAAAAAACAACAAGTTTACGAAAACAGCCTTTATCTTTTATTAAATTAAAGCACCTTTATTTGAAGATGATTCACCGAAAAAACATTTACCAATTATCTAGCTTTTAAAAAATAGTATAGGAACCAAACTGCGTGATTTTGCTCATCTGCTGCTGCTCTGCGAAATACTTCTTTAATGTATTGATTAGTCGTTTCATCTGCAATTTCTAAGTAAAAATCAACTGTTCGTTGCTCATCTTGTAAAGCAAGCTCCAATCCATTTAAATAAACATCATGACATTCTTCGGTGATTTTGGGTTGAGGTTGATTCCCAGTTAGACTGACATAAATCTGTCTAAATTGTTGAAAATGCCTTTTTTCATCCTGACGAATTTCAAGGATTTGTTTCCGTTGATTCTCGTTTGAAGTCAAATTAGCTAACTTGGCATAACAATTTATTGCACTATATTCTCCATTAATTGCCTTTTCTATGTCACTAACCAATTTATCATTTTGTCTGTACGTTAAATTGTAATTATTCAAACTGTAGTTATTTAAATAATAATACATATGAGAACCTCCCAGTTTTTTACTCGTAGTATAATACGGGTAATTAATGTACTGGGTGCATACCGTTTAGAATGTTTTTTGGAAAAAGTCACAAAATGATATAAATCTTCTCATGGGAGATTAAGTTATTGAGTAATCTAGGAGGATTTTAGATGGAACGAGTAAAATCCTGTATTAAAGTAATTTCACTTTTAATTGCTATTGTGATAGTATGGTTTTTCCTGTTTGGTATACGACTAATCGGTTATTTTTTATCCATAAGTGAAAGAGGACTTCGAGCAACGGAATGTGGTACGCAGGGCTGTAGTGATTTTGTATTTCTTTGGAATACAGCTTGGACATTCACATTTCTTATTGTTATTCCGCTTATTATCCCATCAGTTCTTGTAATTTACTGGAGTTTAAAGAATAACAAAAGAAGTTCTTGAACAAACAGGGGTACGCTAGTTAAATAAGACATACAAAAAGAACAAAAAATTAGTTCTTTTCTTTTTAGAAAATATCAACATTAATGTTTAAGAGAGCTAAATAAAATAAGCCCCTCTCACTCGAAGAGGGGCTTATTCCTTACTTTAAAAAACGAATTCTTATCTTTCGCAAGCGATTCCATCATTGTCCCGATCTTTAGATGAGTTAGCGTTATAAAGTTCTAAGGAAACAAATGGTTTGTATTTAGTTTTTCCACCTATGTTTTTCACTTTAGAAGACTTAGCCACACCACCCTTGTAGACCTTGTTCATGGTTTTACAGTTGCTGAACCTTACAATTTTCGTCTTTGCTTCTGCAAAGTTAGTATAGCTGTAAGATAAACAAGAATTAATCCAAAAGATAGCAAAATAGCAAATACCTTTCCTTCAATTTACCTATACATTCCTAAATGGTGTTTCTTTGCATAACTCATGGCTGCCCGTATCCGGTTTTCATACCTATATGTGCCGTAATCATAGAAATCTTCAACTAAACCAGCTTTGGTTATATCCTCTTGAAGAAGTTTCCCATCAACCCAAACCCAAGCTAAAAGACGATTATATTTGTCGTATTTGTCTTTACCGTCTAACTCTAAAGTGATTTTCTTTGCTTTCTTTAATCGTGAGCAGGTGTAGTTATTTTCCTCTTTTCCGTATCTTTCCTTTTTCGTCGTGTATTCAGGTGTGTCGATAAACAAGAAACGTGTCTTTGTTACTTTACCGTTGATCTTGAAGTTAGCGGTATCACCGTCTACACAACTGGAGAATGTCGCAGTATATTTAGTGTTCAAAGGTTTTGGTGCTGGTTTCGGCGCTGACTTCGGAGCAGTGCCGGTTGGCAGATTGAAGCCACCTTCAAGATAGATCTTGTTAACAGTTAAAGAATTTTTGCATGAATTACTACTATACTTTTTGATCAAGGCAAGAAGTTGAGTTTTAGTTTTTGCTGTCTCATGAAGTAGCGAATCAGGCGGGGCATTCCAATATTCACACGACGCTCTTATATACAAATCCGACAAAAGATGAACTTATTCAAAAAATGAATTATTTGTAGGAGGAAAACGTATTAGTTTCATAAACTCCATTTTATAAGCTAGGCAGAGAATGTGAAAGAACGTTGATAAATTAATATATATAATAGGAAGAAACACGTCAAAAAAAGTGCATCTGCCAACGAGCAGATGCTTTTTAATAAAAAGGGGAATACATTATAAGCTTTACCAGTTTGACAGATTTATATAAATATATTTTTTTAAAAGCTTTAGCATTGAAATTTGAAGTGAATGTGGGGGAGTGTATACGGGTCTCTCCTAGCCTATGTTTACGAAAGGAGTACGGGTTCGAATCGCGTCAGAAGCACCTAAATGTATATTTGATTTATTACACAATATGAAATCGTTCACGACAAAAAATCAATGAAGACACCGAAAAGATGTTAGTTGATGAAGTGGATATAAAAGAGAAATTATCCCGTTGGTTGAAGAAACTGGATTGATTTTGTAAGGGTTGGTAAGTTAATGCCTCAAACATTTGAAAAAATTTTGAATCCAAGCATAATTTTTCCCAAAGACATCTGCAACAATCTTATATAGGAATTAGACTCACTTGAAACTCTACCTATACTAAGTATAAAAATATTTCTATTTTATGGATAGAAGGCATGAATATAGAGCGACTTAGAGCCGTAAATTATAATTGAAGTGAATACAGGGAGAGGAAAATATGGCAATAAGACCACCGGTGTTGCAAAGAGGAGACACGATTGGTTTGGTTACACTTGGCAGCCCTCTTGATGCTAATATTATTAATACCCGAGTACAAACTTTGATAGATATGGGCTTTAATATAGTTTTGGGCAGGCACGTTTATTCTTATGAGGGCATCGTAGCTGCATCGGCTCAACAAAGAGCCGAAGATGTAATGAACATGTTCAAAGATCCGAAAGTCAAAATGATACTACCAACACGAGGAGGGACAGGGGTTCAAACCATTCTTCCTTATCTAGATTATGAAGTCATAAGAGAAAACCCTAAAATTATATCTGGTTATAGTGACTTAACAGTGCTACTAAATAGTTTGTATCAATTTAGTAATTTAATAACGTTTCACAGCCTGATGCTTATTGATTTTAGATTAGACACACTTGCTTATAATTTTAATCAATTCTTTGAAGCAACCTCTACACTCCTAGGACTATCCAGAATCCACCGGATAAACCTCTGATGAGTTTAGTACCAGACAATGTAACGGGTCCAATAGTAGGTGGAAATATGACTTCGTTAGTCAATACCCTTGGTACTCCATTTGAAATTGATACACAAGGAAAAATACTTTTTTTAGAAGAAATCAATTCACCTACTACAACAATTTTTCGGTATCTAACTCAGCTATTAATGTCAGGTAAATTCCAAGATTGTCTTGGTATTATCATGGGAGAATGTACAAATTGCCTTGTATCTTATGGTACAACTTATGAAGAGTTAATTAATGAATGGTTAGTCCCCTTAGGAAAACCCCTGATGGTCAACCTTGCTACAGGGCATAATTTTTATAAAGCTTCTATTCCAATAGGTGCTACTGTTAATCTCAATACGATAGATAATACATTAACTGTACTTGAACCAACCGTTTCTTTTTGATATGGAATATTTTGTTTAAAGAAATCTGATTTACATCTGATCCTAGCTAGTCAATTTTGTCGACAAGTAAGAACTCCTGCCGACTGGTAGGAGATCTTTTTGTTTTTTTCCACAAAAAATAACCCTTCCATACAGAAAGGGCATTGCCAAAAATATAAATAAGGGGGCCCCTAATATATACCATATTGTGTTTATATTTAGCAACGTATCACCAAATATCTTTATCCGGGTTAAAAATGAGTAAAGTTTATATTATTTCTACAATGTTGATATTTTCAAAAAGAAAAAACTACTCCTAAATGTACAAACCTCCAAGAATACTTGGAGGCTTTATCTTCTACTAAAAGATTATGCTAAATCCCTTGCTTGTATTTTTGATTTAAAAAACCATTTCATCATTGGGGGAGTGATAATCGTAGTAACCAATATCACAATAACAATGACAGCAAACATATCTTGAGTTAGAAGTTTAGATTCTAAACCAATTGTTGCAATAATTAATGCTACTTCTCCCCTGGACACCATTGCTGAACCTATTCCTAATGAGCTATTCCAATTGAATCCAGCCAATTTGGCCCCAATTGATGCACCAATTAATTTTGTTAGTATAGCTATAATACTTAATAAAACAATTAGACCTAAATTTTGAGTAAGACCTGAAAATTGGGCAGTGACACCAATAGAAGTAAAGAATACAGGAACAAAGATAGAATAACTAATCGTTTCAATCTTCTCAAATACCTCATTTTTGAAGTTTGTTACACTGATAACCAGACCTGCTATATATGCTCCGATTATGGCAGCGACACCTGTGTATTCTGCTAAATATGCATAAACAAAACAAATAATTAGAGCAGACGAAATAACAGTTTCTGTTACTTTTAATGATGAAAACTTTTTCAAGAACCAAGGAACTACTTTCCAACCAACAAGAATGGCTGTTGCGAAAAATAATACTTTCTTTAAAATAACCGTGGTTAAATTAACATTTCCCCCGGCAAAACTCATTAAAAATGCCAATGCGATAATGACAACGACATCATCAATGACTGCAGCTCCCAGGATAGTGGTTCCTTCACGAGTTTTTATTTGATTCATTTCTTTCAGTGCTTGTACAGATATACTGACACTGTTAGCGGATAGTAGTAATCCCAAAAACCAAGACTGTATTGTTGTAAGGTTAAGTATTATTCCTGCAAAATGTCCTAAAACAAGAGGAACTATAATACCACCTAAACCTACAAAGGTAGAAGCTTTTCCGGTTCGTTTAAATTCGTCAACATCGGTTTCTAATCCAGCAATAAACATAAGCAAGATAACACCGATTTGACTAAATTCTGCTAGAGTTTCCGTTTCTGTTATTAATTTCAAAACCGATGGTCCAAGAATAATCCCGATCAGGAGTTTGCCTAGAACCGAAGGTTGCCCTAACCTAAGGCTTAGACTGCCAGCAATTTTCGATGCAATTAAAATAATAGCTAACTGAAGTATTATCACCTAAAAATACCCACCCTTCATTAATTATGTTTTGCTTCAAATTTAATAAATAAAAAAGAGCCTGTCACCAATGGACATAGTTATCCCTCAGTGACAGACTCCTCCTAAAATTCTTTGTATTAATAATGGTATTTAGTATATCATACTTTAGGTGCCATGAATAGGCCGACTCCATGCCCCAAAAATAGGAGAAGGAAAGCCATGATAAATCACTCCATCCGTGCCGGTAATAATAATAGGCATAAGATCACAATTTTCTAAAGATTTTTTATATTTTTGGTGATAAGAAATTACATGAGTTTGTCTTTTTAGTTTTTAGGTGATTTAATGAAAAGGCGATTTTACTATACGGTTTGACCATTAAATGCAATAAAGGAGTAACTACTTGGAATATTAATCATTAGTTGAAGGAATATGGAGATGTCTAATCTTTGCTTTATTAAACAATATAGAGCGTTGGTTTAAGGGGAGATTGTATATAACTCCCTTTTTTAATGCAGTCACCAGGCTTCTTCAGAAGCCTAATGGTAATAAGTTGATGAAGATTTACAATGAAAACTGACCTACCTTTCTTATTGAAAATTGATCCACCTTTCTTTTAAACATAATTTCTCTCATGTTACATGGGGGGGAGTTTTGGAGGATGATTTCGATCGAGAAATGGACAACTATTCGTACTTTGAAGGAGGAAGGCTGTTCAATCTGTGCTTAAGTTGAAAAATCCTCATTTGATCATATAAAGATTTCATCTCTTCGGGAGAGAAAGGTAATTTTTCAATCACTTTATCGAGATTAATTATGTCATCAACGTTTATAGCTAAATGATTATTTACTAAGTTTTATAACAAAATAAACAATTACCGTCATGATGCCTTTGATTTTTCTTCAAAATAAATAAAAATGTTTGTAATCAACTTAGAAATCAATGCTGTTATGACATAAGCTGAGAGGATATGAAAATAATAATTTGTTCCTTTGCCCAATTGCAACAGTCCTAATGCAGCAATTGCTGGTTTTATAACAAATGCAAAAACCAGACAAAGTCCAAAAATGTATAAGTAATAATTTCGCTTATGATTTAGAGTCCATTGGTAAACCAACATGTATGCAACCGGTATTAATGAAACATCGATAACCATACCTGTTTGAAAAAATGGAAAAATTTTGTAAGGATAAAACCACAAACCATTGGAAACTCCAAAGGCATCGATATAATTAATCCATACATGTACATTAAAACCATAGAAGCCTAATAACAATGCTTTTCTTTTGTCTAGAAAAATATAAAGCACGATTAAAGGGATGACTAAGATACCGAGGTTTACCCAAAATTGCCAATGTTCAAAGCTAGAATATTGTTTCCAATAATCTAACCATGCATTTGTTTGTTCGAATTGTATTTGTTTTAAATGTTCAATTTTGACTTTTTGTTCAATATTCATGACAAACTCCTTTATTAATAATGGTAATCATAGTTTTCCATTTAATGTATTATTTATTATTATTTTAAGAAAATTTTTTAAGGGATAATGCAGAGTTTTTAAGCAAACTTAAATCTAAAAAACTATTTTATTTACTAAAGATGGGTAGTATTAGAAATGTAAATATTTTACGAAAAGATCGAAAAGGTAAAGAAATAATTACTTTAGCAACATTTGACGGTAAAAGATAAAAAGTTGAAAGTAGGGTAAAATCGCTATAAAAGACTACGTATGTATACTATTTTTTGTCACTATCATTTTGGTCCTTGGGGAATTGATTTTCATGAATAGGTTGGGTATAACAACTCATGATTGTTTTTTGTTAGTTAAAAAACCCAATAAACTATCTGTTTTTTTATATTTATTTCGTCTTTATATGCTCTAACCAGCGAATGAATTTTAAGTTTCCTAATAACGCAGCGTATAAAAAAGGATAAGAAACAGCAGACAACCATAAATTCCAATGATGATGATAAAGGTATCCCATTTTTAATGTTAGCCATTCGTAAAAGGTAGAAAATACAGACCAAACAATAATATAAAAAAACTTAATAATGAATGAACGATTAAAAGGATACCAATTGATAATCAGCATAGTTGCAGCAGGGTATATCCCCAAAACAATCAATAAAGTCTTTGCATCTAGAAAATAGGGATCAAAAAATCCATACATATCATATTTATAGGCAAAACAATCGGCTATCTCAGAACAAAATAACCCCCAAAAAATACTTGCATAATATTCAATTGGACGTAAATTTTTTTTCATCAAAAAAGCTGTCAAATTAAATACAACAATTGAAACATACAGAAACCACATAAAAGCCATCCAATCTTTGGAGATGATAAAAGAAATTTGTTTTATACAGTTTCTCCTCATCCCTCATCCATTATTCTCCCTCATAAAGAAAGGAGAATAATCAGCATCTTGCTTTAGCACAGCCAATAGCTTACTTTTCTGCCCGAGACGCCCAACGGCAATAGAACGCAGCAGTGTCGATTTTCCCCAGCCGTCCCCCCAATAAAAACAGTGATCTTACCTCTTGGGATTTCAAGGTCAAGTTCATTAATAACAATGGTTTCTCCATATAAATTTTTTCATTTTATTCATAAATATTCCAGAATCGGTAACAATATGTTTAATGCCGAAAAGATGGTGATGAAAAATGAAAAAATGGTTTAAAAACAATCGCAACAAAGAAGACTTTGAAAAAAAGGATGAGCAAAAGGTCTTCCCAAAATCTTATGACTATAAAAAGACTTTTTACTACAATCAAAAAAACAACATTCGCTTTTCTTTAACGTTCATATCTACATTAATTGATCAAAACGTTCTTCACCAGACTGTTCTCCCGCATCTGCAGTAGAATGAATTCACGACTCTGGATGATATAAAAAAATTATTCCAATTTCAGATATGGAAATATCCGACGATCCGTCAATCATCGAACAAAAGCTTTTTAACGGTTATGTTAACGATTGAAACGGATGAAAAGCGTTTTGCCTTTATCACTGCTCAAAAACTAATCGTCCGCAGCATTACAGCTCCCGAAGTTGAGTTTAGTGTCATCGGCCCAAAGGAAGCATTTGTTGAATCCATTGACCAAAACCTTAATTTAATTTGCAAAAGAGTACCTGTAAAAGAACTTGTGATTGAGTCTCTTTCCGTCGGCAACATTTCAAAAACGAAAGTCGCCATCCTTTATATTGACGGAATTGCAGATCGGGAAAACGTAGATTTTGCCGTTTGTTGAAAGATTAGAATATATAGGGATTGCTCTTGATTATTCTGCCGAATATTTGTTTGGCGATTTGGATTTCAAGCAGGTTAATAAAACGAATAGTCCATCTCAAACAAAAGATCAGCGTGCTTCTTATCGGAATCCTTTGTTTAATCATCTCTGTTACTTTTCAGACGAGAGAAGAAATTAAGCTACTTGATGACTATATCTCAAAGGCGGGTTTTTGGTTTACATATGTATATATTCCCCTTCTGTTTACATCCGTCTTAATTACAAAGAAGGTGAAAGGCAAATGAGAATAAAGCACAATTTATGTTTTATGCTTTGTATTCTTTTTTTATCAGGCTGTCTTAATAAACAAGTCGTTGATGATGTCAGTTTTAAACTAGCAAGCGGTTATGATTATGTAAATGAGAAGGAAATGCGCGGGACATTCCTAGTGCCTGAATTTTTGCCCGATAAAACGATTAAAAATGTTACCTATTCTGCAGTTTCCCTTGGACCATTTGAAATAAGTAAAGAGATACAGAAGCAAGTGTCAGACCCGATTGTCCGAGGAAGCCTTGAAGTAATCCTTGTTGGAAATGAGCTCGCCAAAAAAGGGATCAGAAATATTCTCGATTCATATGAAAGAGATGCAAGTATTGGGGGAACACTTATTTTAGGGGTAACGGAAGGGGATGCGAAAGATGTTCTTGAAGGAGAATACGGGAACAGAGGAAATGCAGTTTATCTGTCCCGCCTTTTTGAACACAACATGGATCACCAAGATTTGCCTGAATCCAATTTAAAGATTTTCTTATCGGATTATTATCAAAAAGGCAAAGACGGTTACTTGCCTCTTATAAAAAAAAGTAATAAAAAAAAGGTCGAAATTAACGGACTCTGCTTATTCAAAGAAGACAAAGTAGTCGATGAGCTTTCCGTTGATAAATTATTTTTCTTTAAATTAATGACCGATCAATATAATGAAGGTACCACTCATGTTGCAGTTAACGGCAATAAAGCTTCGATAGAAATCATTTCATCAAAGTATAAGATGAAATTAATCGGAAGAAATCCATATAAAATCGAACTAAATATAAAATTAAAAGGTGAAATAACGGATTATACCGGAAATCAATTAACCAGGAAAATAAAGGATAACATTGAAAAAACGATGGAAAAAAACATAAACGAACAATGTTCAAAGTTAATTTCCAGGTTCCAAGAAAAAAATATTGATCCAATCGGATTTGGCGCTTTTGTCAAAAGCAGGACAAGAAACTTTGATTTTTCAAAATGGGAAGATGAATATCAAAACCTGACAGTCGATGTAAATACAAAAGTCATTCTTACTGAAGAAGGAGTCATTGAATAAAGTAAACTTCTCTGAGTTTGATGTTTTACTTCCCGTTTATTAAAAGAAGCGAAGGGCTTTCCCTTCGCTTTTCTTATACTGTCGTTGAAAACATGTACTTTTTGTGATAACGGATTGAAAAATATTAACCCGATCGCAAGTATGTTACCCATTAATGAGCTTCTCCGTAGCTGATAAACGGCAGCGGTATTCCGGTAATCGGCAAAAGTCCGATTGTCATCCCAATGTTTTGGAAGACGTGAAACGTAATCATGCTTATAACTCCTACACACATATATGTGTAAAAGTTGTTTTTCGTTTCCATTCCGATTTTCGTTAAGGATAATGATAATTTTTTTGGTCATTCCACCAATGCATTAGAGGGTTATTTCAGACTATATCAGAAAATTTCTTCCTTGTTTCTCCATTATAAAAAAGGCAGGGGCAATCCCTGCCTTAAAAACACGTAAGTTGAATTAAAGGTCTACAACACCTCTTTGTTGAAATATAAAATGCAATACAACGAACGGAGAGGAATATCGACTGATTCACGTTACAACGACATACAAACGATGCTTGAATCGATGAAGAAGATCAAAGATAAACAAATGTATGAGGTATCGGCCTCTTTTTCTTTTTAGGGATTTTACGTTTACCTCAACACTCGTCTATTCTTTTTTCTCCATTGTGCATATTTTGTACAAGAGATTATTTAATCTTCGCATTTCCAGATCCGTATACCGCCCATATTGCATATAGTCACCTCTTCAGAAGCGTATGTTATTACATACGCTTTTCGGCTTTTTAAAGTAGAACTTTTTTGGGAAAACCAATTAATTCTCTTACTCATTAAGATATTTGTCCATACTGCTGTTTATTGTTTACATAACATAAATATAAGATTGCAATAGGTGGTGAACTAATATGTGTGGTTGCGGATGTGGTAGAGGTTACGATGGTTACGGCTACGGTGGTTACGGTGGTGGCTTTAACTTTGCGTTAATCGTCGTGTTGTTCATTCTATTGATCATTATAGGATGTTCTTGCTTTAGCGGATTTGGCGGCTACTAAATTGTACAGGACAAGTTGGGTAAGTAAATCTGTCCTTTTGTCATATAGATTTTTGAAATGAAAGGAGGTACATTAAATGCCGTTTTTTGGTTTTGGTCGAAGAGACTTGTTTTTTCGTGACGACTTTAGAAGAAGACGCTTCTAATTAAGCAAATGATTTAAACAGTGTTTCCATGGGCCTATGGGCCTTTTTTATAGAGAAAGATCATCTGCTGTGAAATAAAAAAAATCCACATAATTCTTTGCAAATGGTTTATTGCAAGAAACTAAGAGGATTGCCGCAGCAGCCCCCATCTTAAAAAACAAATGAATAAAACAAAAAAAGAGCCGACCAAAAGGTCACATAAAGTGATTTTTTGGTCTCTTCCCTTTTTTTTAGGGATTTTACGTTTACCTCAGCATTCGTCTATTCTTTTTTCTCTATTGTGCATATTTTGTACAAGAGATTATTTAATCTTCGCGTTTCCAGATCCGTATACCTCCCATATTGCATATAGTCACCTCTTCAGAAGCGTATGTTATTACATACGCTTTTCGGCTTTTTAAAGTAGAACTCTTGGGTGAACCCAGGAATTATCTTACTCATATAGATATCAGTCCATACTGTTGTTTATTATTTACATAACATAAAAATAAGGTTGCAAAAGGAGGTGAACGAATATGGGTTTTTGTGGTTTCGGATGTGGTAGAGGTTACGGTGGTTATGGCTACGGCGGTTATGGCTACGGCGGTTTCGGTGGTGGCTTTGCGTTAATCATCGTGTTGTTCATTCTATTGATCATTATAGGCTGTTCTTGCTTTGGCGGCTATTAATGAAAAAGGAGCCCGAATGTTGCTGTTTTGGGCTTCTAACATAAAATGATCATGATTTGTGAAATGGAGGTGTAATTATGGGTGAAAGATATGGAGGTAATGCATTTGCGTTTATAGTGGTTATTTTCGTACTACTCATCATTGTAGGCTGTTCTTGCTTTGGCGGATTTGGCTACTACTAAATATATAATTCTCACTAATTCATATTAAAAAGAAAAAGGCAAGATGAGTTATTAAGTGGTTTAAATCAATTAATAGTACGTTTTAAGAGTGGAAAGAGGTTTCTCCTTACAAGAGATTGGAGTTTAAATCTAGGACAGTTTCGAAGTGTCCTAGACTTATTTTTTACATTTTTATCTATTGGAAATTTACACCCATTTATTATTGTAATAAACTTACAAAAAATAACGCCCTACATTAGGCGTTATTTTTTCTTCTTCTTCTTAAGTGGCAGTCCATATTTGTTTGCATTATCAATCATTTTCTTAGCCAATGCGGCAGCCTCTTGTTTCTTCATCTGTTTTTCTCCTTCTCCGGTTCTTTTTTTATCCATTTTCACCAGGATTGAAAAAAAATATACATGCTCCCCCATCCTCCCCCATATACATGTAGTAAACCAGGGACAAAAAGACAGTGTCCTAAAGCTAATTTCGGATTTTGGAGGGAAACGATGAAAAAAGAGAAGGAGAGACGTACCCGATCAGATAAAAAACGAGATGTGAAACCGACCATCACCATTCAACTCAAAGAATGCATTTATAGATTGTCTTATATTACAAATACGCCGGTTAAAGATGTGGCCGAGACCATTTGTGAAGCCGGGCTTGTCTCAAGGAAAGTGATGGATTATTTATCGCAGCATTTCCGAAGACCTGTCCGATTGAAGAATACTTTATACATGGGAGACCTGGACCGCTCTTCTTTACAAAAGCGATCTTCAGCTGGCCAGTGTGAGCGTATTACAATACGCTTACCTCAAGGAACTTATGAGAATTTAACCGCCCTTGCTTATGCGCTTGATGTTACACCTTCTCGTGCAACCGCATTACTTTTGGATGCAAGTATCCGGAATTCGGATTTCATTAATGAGTATGTTCGTGACTATCTGAAACAGCATCTTGATGATGGCCGTATGAGAGAACTAAAAAAAGTAATGAAATTCATTAATACAAATAATCCTTATGAGGAAGAGATTTCATGGAGTGCGTTGCTTTCTTTTCTTTTTGACGAGTTAAAGATTGGGGCGAGCAATATATCAGAATCTATTCAGGATTGGTTAGATAAGTGGAATAGGAAGGAAAGATAACAATACCTTTATTGATATCCGTTAGCTAAAACAACCCCAAAAAGGCGATTGTATCAAAGCTGCTTAATGCTACAGTACTCTTCGTTCCATCAGCTGCTATGCACCGGACGGAATGATCAATTTTGTAAGCGCTTGAATAAAATTAGAAGAATTTTTCATTTTTCTATCTTTATTTTTTAAAAAATTGTTTTTGGTACATCGTGATTAGTTGGTCTAATCTCTGGCTGCAATAAAGGGTATCATAGCTATTCAAGCTGGTTGCTTCAGAGATCTTGATCAATTCTTTTTTAAGCTGATTAATTCTTTCTTCTAATTCGTTGGTTGAAGTACTAATCATCATACAAATTCCCCTAATCATCATCCATTATCTTTTAACCATTTAGTGTAATAAAATCGTTCATTGTAATATTATGCAAAAAATCTGAAATATTTGGAATACTTGTCACAAAATTTTCTATAAAAAATACAAAAAAAAGTATAAAAATATTTTTCTTTGGGCGGCAGCATTACGAACTGCTCGGAAGGTATTTCGTTCCGTTCTAGCGCATTTCATAAACATGTTTTTTAGGAAGGAGATTATTCCTTCCTTTTTTATTGTCTTTTTAAGTTTCTAAATCTTTGGGGTCACCGCAAGGGTCTGCTAACGAGCTGTAAGCTCCTATTGTCGCTAACAGCTCGTTAGCATCTTGCTTCGGTCTAAAATCACCGATAACCATGGACCTACGGCTTTTGTTTCGCCTACATTTCGTTAGTTTCCTGTCGATTTCTTAACGCCCGATCGATGACGGGGAAAACCTTTCAAAGCTCATACAAGGAAGGAAAAAGGAAAATTCCCGGCTAACGCCAGGAATTAGGTTGATTGCTGTGCTCCTACGATTAAACTTTGCCCTTTGCCTTCCGAATCGTGAAACATCACAAAGCCGACTAACCTTCCAGCAGGTCGAGACTCCTAGGCTGCGCCCTCAACCTGCTGGAAGCTAAGTCGTCGAGCCAGGTCGTTCAAGGGGCAAAAAACTTTTTGCTTAAAAGCACTTCGTAACAGCAAAAACTTTTTGTGCTTATTCCCTTGACCGTCTGTCTATGCGTGTTTTTCGTTCTCCATGCCAAAGGGCGAAATTAATCCCCCTTTGGGGAACTAAATCGCTTCGGAAGGCAAGGAGAAAAATCAAAGGAGGAGTTATTTGATGCAACCGATTTTTGAAGTGCTTCGTATTAAGCAGGAAATCAGAGAAGTTTCAGCATCGTTTGTTGTTCATAAAATTTACAATCCAAAAAATGTGGCAGAATTAGCGACAGCATACATCGCAGATGAGGACAGAGAGGTTTTTCTTGTGATGATGCTCAATACAAAAAATGAAGTGGTTGGGCTTCACAGAGCGCATGTCGGAAGCTTAAACGCAAGTATTGTTCATCCACGCGAAGTGATGAAAGCGGCAATCCTTAACAACGCAGCTTCTATTATCGTCAGTCATCAGCACCCAAGTGGAGACACGACACCAAGCCGAGAAGATATAGAGGTTACAAAGCGACTTGCAGAAGCCGGAAAGATAATCGGAATAGAAGTTCTTGACCATGTAATTGTAAGCTATACCGGAAATTATGTCAGTATGAAAGAAAAAGGTTACTTGTAAGAACGGGCAAAGGGGGAAAGCCCCCCTTTGATCCACTTGACTGTAGGTAAGAACAAGACTGACTCATAAGTGTCCAGCTCTCTTCTGCAGCTACTAAATATTGTAGAAACATTGATCCTGTTTCTACAATACTTAGTAACTAAGGGTGTCTGACTCTTAGTTATGGTTAGCTGATTGTATCAGCTCTCATTGATGTCCCCCTTCTCTCACAACTTCCAGAACTACCAAGGGGGTGCTAGGTAACAAGTCTGGCAATGCTTTTGAATCACGCTGGAATCGATGTAGACAAAATGACACTAGCGAAGCAAATAAAGAAAAACTCAGTTGATTTACGGGACAATAATTTGAGGAAGTTATAAATATTTGTCAAAAGGTACCCCAGTTTGGGTTATTACCACAGCAAATCCCATTTGAAACAGTACAAATACGGCAGGTGTCAGTTACGAAACCTGTACAACGAACGGAACGACAAACACCTTACCTTGGTTCGACCGCCTTTCCTCGAACGCTTCTACCGCTTATTCAATTTCCCTGTTCTTTAGTTGTTAAACGATGAAGGGAACATTGTTCCTCTGTCTAACAGTTTAAATTCTTTATAAACCTCTGCGTAAGCTACTTTCAACTGTACTCGTAATTGCTTGTTTTCATTTTCTAAATTTTTGATTTTTCGTTTCAGCGATTCAATAAGTGCGTCTTTGTTGTCCTCGTTCATTTACGCTTTATTTGTTTTGCTGTAGGGGCTTAACATAAGGTTTCAATATGCTAACGAAGTTCAGGATGGTTATACAGTGTTGCTTTCGCTACACCTAAAGCTTTATATACAAATGGGTGTAATATCACTGACTTCAATGGCTACATCCGTATCGGTGTCAATTGCCATTTCCGATATCTACTTACATAAATACCGAGCCATCGTTAATTTCATCCCCAACCATGGCTACTTTTTCCGTCTGCTTATGAATTTCTAGTTTGTACTGAACAAGAAAAGCGATACCGTTTTAAAGTATCGCTACTCGTTACTTTAATAAGAGGGAGTTCCAGAAAAACGCGGATTTACAATACTAACGAATTTTTTCAAAAAACAGATTCCGGTACAATAAGGAGCTTTCGTAGGGAGACACTTTTTTACTATCGATTCCCGTAGTGTAAATTATATAAACAATAAAACAATTAGTTTATTATATCGTATTAAAAAGAGGTAATTAGTATAAGGATCGGGAGGTAATTTTGTTCATGAAGAAAACGCAATTAATACAAAAATTCAATAAACAGGCTGCGAAATATGCAAAAAAACGTAAAAAACAAGAGCAAAATAAATGGAGAAAGCAAATTTTCCAATCAGCTAAAGGAAAAACTCTAGAGGTGGCTGTTGGAGCCGGGATGAATTTCGCCTTCTATCCTAAAGACATTGAGTACATAGGTGTAGATTTCAGCCCTCAAATGATTGAACAAGCTAAAGAAGCAGCAAAAGAATATGGGATTAATGCTAAATTTATCATATCTGATGTGGAAAGTCTTAACTTCCCTGAGAATTCGTTTGATACAATTGTATCATCGGGTTCTTTATGTAGTTATGAAGATCCAGTACATGTTCTAAACCTTTTTAATCAATGGTGTAAGGAAGATGGCCGGATATTACTTATGGAGCATGGATTATTTTCCGTCCCTGCACTCGCTTGGATTCAAAAGAAACTTGATGTTTTTGTCGTTAAAGCTATTGGATGCCATCAAAATCGGGATATCTTAGATATAGTCAAGCAATCCAATTTGATAATTAACAAGCATGAACGTGCATTGTTGGGATATCTTTATTTAATCTGGGCAAATCCACAAAAGATACAATAGTACAATATAGGCATTTAGGCGCTAATTAGCGTCTTTTTTATTTAGGTAGTCTTAATATGAACAGAATAAAGTTTTTGCATATTTCTGTCCGTTAGCCACCCGTGCTGCATTTCGTGGCACTATAGATTATAAAAGAAATTCTGTTCTTCCATGGGAAGATAAACAAAAAAGAGATACACGTTACAACAGTTAAGGCATTGTAATACACTTCCGGCATCGATACAATCCGACCAAAGTAATATTATAATTTTTCCTCTAGTGATATGAGACTATAAAATATTAAAACAGTGAAATGTGGAGAAATTATGAACTCTTTAGATTTAACAAGAATTATTTGATAAGAATTATCTCCATGCTTTCTGCAAATTTAACTAATAATATAAAAACATCAAGTTTTAAGCTTAACAAAGGGTGTTACAATTATCATGATGGGAATTATATTTTTTTTAACTTTTATGATTGTTTTACTTTCTATTTTTCTTTTACAAAAATCAACCAATAAAAAATTGTATAAACTAGCATTAGGATACAACACAGCTTTTTCCTTACTATTTTTAACCTTGTTTTTTTATTATGCAAATTCCAAAAATATGGTAGATGTTATAAAAAATCTAGCGCAGAGAACAACGCATAAAGTCGAAGAGAGAAATCCTTCATCTGAACAGTCAAAAAAACCAGTCACGATTGTATCAGCTCTCATTGATGCCCCCCTTTTCTCACAACTTCCAGAACTACCAAGGGGGTGCGAGGTAACAAGTCTGGCAATGCTTTTGAACCACGCGGGAATCAATGTAGATAAAATGACACTAGCGAAGCAAATAAAGAAAAACCCGGTTCCTTATCGAATACATAATGGAAAAATATTTTATGGACATCCAAACGAAGGGTTTGTTGGTGACATGTATACAATAAAGAAACCGGGATATGGTGTCTATCATAAACCTATAAAAGAATTAGCCGAGATTTATTTGCCTAACCAAATCGTTGATTTAACAGGACAATCATTTGAAGAAATATATAAATATTTGTCTAAAGGTACTCCAGTATGGGTTATTACCAACACAACTTTTCGTGTACTCCCTCCGTCTGAATTTATGGAATGGCAGACCCCGCAAGGTCCTATAAAAATAACATACCGGGAGCATTCCGTGTTAATCACTGGATATGATGAGAAATATATTTATTTTAATGACCCATTGACAGGTACGAAAAATAAAAAAGCACCTAAGTCTGAATTTATTCAAGCTTGGATACAAATGGGCAAACAAGCTATTACCTATAACCGCAATTAACCGGTTATAGGTAGTGGCTTGTCTTTTTTATTTCAAAATGTAATTTGACTCCTATTAAAAATGTCAAACAATAATTTAATCTTCGAACTACTTCGTGTGAAAAAAAAATATAATTTTTCTCCATAAATTTTGCACATTTATTCTTTATGATGATATTAGAGTGATTCAGATTACATGTTTACGGAGGGATATATGCATGAAGAAATTATTGTTTGGAACCATCTTAGCAGGAGTCGTTGCTATCGGTGCGGCTTGCTCAAATAATACTTCGCATAGTTCCATGCAAGGACACGATATGTCAAATATGAATATGAAGGAGGAAAACACCGCCCAGGACTCCAGTAATCAACTTCCTTTGGCAACAAACACAGAAGTTTTATCCGGCAAAGAGATTAATCTCACTGCTAAGGAAGCATTATTACAAATAAATGATAAAGTAAAACTTCCGGTTTACACGTACAATGGATCTGTTCCCGGAGCGCAAATCCGTATTAAACAAGGGGACAGAGTAAAAATCAATTTGAAAAATGAATTACCAGAACCGACAACCATTCATTGGCACGGCTACCCTGTTCCAAATAGTCAAGATGGAGTTCCGGGTGTCACGATGAACGCTATTAAACCGGGTGAAACTTTTACTTATGAATTTACTGCAACCGTACCGGGAACGTATTGGTATCATTCCCATCAAGAAAGCGCGAAACAAGTAGACAAAGGATTATACGGTACATTAATCGTAGAGCCTAAGAATGAGGAAAAAGTAGATCGAGATTATACACTTGTGTTAGATGAGTGGATGAGTAATCCAGATGAAGGAAATATGGATATGAGTGGTATGGATCATAGTAATATGGGACACGGAAATAGCTCCGACGACAAACAAATGGATATGAGTAGCATGGGTCATGATATGAGTATGTATGATATTTTCACGATTAATGGGAAAAGTGGCTCCGCTGTAGAACCTTTAAAAGTGAAGAAAGGCGAAAAAGTACGACTTCGCCTTGTAAACGCAGGATACATGTCCCACAAACTCCACCTGCATGGTAATGAGTTTAAAATTGTCGCAACAGACGGGCAACCGTTAAAAGATCCGCAACCAATCAAAAATGAACTTTTAAATATTGCTCCAGGTGAACGTTATGATATTGAATTTATCGCGAATAATCCGGGTGAATGGTTATTAGAATGTCATGGTGATATGAAAGGTACCGATGGCATGAAAGTGAAAATTCAATACGAAGGCGCAACAAACAATACGGACAAAGCAAATGCAAAAGAAGCCCTTCCTATCGTTGATATGACAAAATACGGAAAACATGAATTAGGTCAATTTACGTTAGACCAAAAATATGATGTAGAGTACACAATGGATTTAGGAACAGCCATGGGCAAAGATGGCATGGTTTACACGATTAATGATAAAACTTATCCTGAAACAGCACCTGTAAATGTTAAGAAAGGAGATTTAGTAAAAGTAAAATTAGTGAACAATTCACCGAAAGATTTACATCCTATGCATTTACACGGACACTTCTTCCAAGTATTAAGTAAAAATGGTAAGCCAATTAAAGGCTCCCCATTGATTAAGGATACCTTGAATTTAAAACCGGGTGAAGAATATGTCGTCGCATTTAAAGCTGATAATCCGGGAAATTGGATGTTCCACTGCCATGACTTGCACCATGCTTCAGCCGGAATGGTCACAGAAGTAAAATATAAAGATTACAAATCTAACTATACACCAAATCCTAATGATGCAACTAATAAAGGTGAATAACGGTATATCGAAGTAAGTGAAATCCCCTCCAAGTTTTACTTGGAGGGGATTTAATGTTACTTCACATCGTAACCTTGCTCTTCAATCGCTTCTTTGAGGTTTTCTACATTTACCTTTGTTTTATCATAATCTACATCCACAGTACCTTCTTGCAAATGTACTTCTACATTTTTTACCCCGTCTAGTTCTTTAAGAGCGTTCGTCACTGCCATTTTGCAGTGTCCACAAGTCATTCCTTGTACATGTAATGTAATTGCCATCATCAATTCCTCCTTACTTGTCTCGATTTTATATTTTCACGCGTTTCAAACGAAGAGCGTTTGTCACAACTGATACGGAACTGAATGCCATGGCGGCACCAGCAATCCAAGGCTCCAATAATCCAGAGGCGGCTACAGGAATGCATGGAGACGTGATAAAAGACAAGCAATACTTATAGTTGAATAGTCAGTATAACAGTAAAAGATGATGTGTTATAAAATGAAACAAAAAATCGATACAAATCGTGATCAAAAGTCTTTAAAGTATTTCTCCATAAAAAATTCATAATTTTATAGTATCGTTACAGAATCGAAGAGAAAAGGATGGGTCAATATGAGCGATATCAATGTATTTCTAGCATTCGGTGCGGGATTACTGTCTTTTATATCCCCTTGTTGTTTACCACTATATCCAGCTTTTTTATCTTACATTACAGGGGTATCAGTTGATGAAGTAAAGAAAGAGAATGTGATGATTCAAAAACGTGCAATGCTTCATACACTCTTTTTCTTACTTGGTTTTTCTGTTATCTTCATTGCTATTGGTTTCGGTACTTCTGTAATAGGAAAAATATTTGTTGGTTATCAAGATTTAATTAGACAAATTAGCGCCCTGTTCATTATCTTTTTCGGTCTAGTCATTTTAGGTGTATTTTCGCCTTCCTTTATGATGAAGGATAAACGGTTCGTCTTTCGCAACAAGCCCTCCGGTTATTTTGGCTCTATTTTAATTGGAATAGGTTTTGCTGCAGGATGGACTCCCTGTACAGGGCCCATTCTTGTATCAGTTATAGCGTTGGCAGCTACCAAACCAAGCGCAGCCCTTTTATACATGTTCGTCTATGTATTAGGTTTTGCCGTACCTTTTTTCATTATGTCATTTTTTATCGGCAAGCTAAATTGGATCAAGAGATATAACTCTGTCATCGTAAAAGTCGGGGGATTTCTTATGATTGTCATGGGGATTCTGCTGTTTTTTGATTGGATGACAAAAATCATTATCTTTTTTACAGGTTTGTTTGGTGGGTTCACAGGTTTTTAGGTGTTATAATCCGAAAATACCTATCCCTCCTGAGTTAACAGTAAGAAGTATTCTTGTTACTGTCTACTTAGAAGGGATCATATCCATATCCTCTAAATATAAAGAGTTAGTTTTTATTGAATATTTGAGATAAAGCGATCCATGGTTCCATAAGACATAGCACCTACATACTTATCTCTAATAATCCCGTTTTTATCGATGATATACGAAGTGGGGATTGTTATTGCACCGTATAGATTTCCAACTTTTCCATGCTCATTAAGCGCGATTTTAAATGTCAATCCTTTATTCCTCACAAAATCTTTCACCGCATCAGGATTGCTTTCGGTATACGTTAAGTTGACTGCCAAAATCTCTACATTGTTATTTTTATTGTTTTCATAGAACTTTTGCATTTCTGGAATTTCAGCTTTGCAAGGAGGACACCAAGTAGCCCAAAAATTCAATATAACCGACTTGCCACGTAAATCAGACAACTTCACTTTATTTCCTGTAATTGAAAGTAATTCAAAGTCTGGGGCAACTTCCACTTTATTAGTCCCGATTTTTCCCGAATCTAATGAAGTAGACGTTACTGCTTTAGATTCTATTTTCCCTGTTTCCTGTTGATTGCTAAGAATGGAAGCTAAGGCAAAGCTTAAAATCATAATACTTAAAGCTAGTTTATTTGTTGCATTTTTCCGTCCTTGCTCTCGTCCACAGGAGAAGCTTCTGTTTCTCTCCTCTCTAACCAATATGAAATACATATAAAGATCATAATGAGAGATCCATATAACAATACTTCTTTTGATATGAACGATGCATATACAAAATTGTTTTTAGATAGAGCTAGTTCAAATTGAATTAAATGAAACCATATAAGAAGTTGCAATAAAGTTTTTTGCGTTTTGATTCGTGATGCTGCTATAAAAAAACAAAAAGCTACTATTGCTTGCAAAATGACGGGATAATCCAGAGGATCTTCCATTACGCGTATCCAGACAAAAGTACTAAAATACCCCAAATACACAGGAATGGCTGCCCGTGTGTAAGAATCCACGGAAATATTCTGTTTTTTGATGGATAACCAAGTATAGATCACGATAAAAATAATTCCAATACCAACTCCAATATATCCCCCGTTAAAATAAAGTATAGTCATCGGATTTTGTAACACTGAATGGGGATGTAAAACGACATAGCTAAATTTCCAAATGAGTACTTCATAAATTAAACTGTTAAAAATTAAATCCATGATGTTTCTTTCTACTTTTAATATCCTAATTCCATAATAAAACATCACATAGCTAATCAATAACCCACTTATGAGTAAAAGATTTTCACCTTGGACTACAATACTACCGAATTGCAATACATATCCCTCCACAATATTACGTGATTTATTTATTGTAAATAAAAAATATGAATTTATTATGGAGAAAAACGAAAGAAGGCATGGAATAATAGGAAGTCAAGGTGAATGAGGATAAAAGAGACAATTATATAAAAAAGAAGTTGTTGACAATACGGATCAACAACTTCCTTCATCTATATGAAATGAAAAAAGGGGGGAAACAATTGTAAATCGCATTTCCTGTACACAATATAACCACTATAACTTTTTGGATAGCTGTTCAAATTCGTCCAAAGTGATCTCTCCTTTTGCTAATCGTACTTTTAATATTTCGGAGATAACTCTTCTTTATGGTTATTCAAAAAACGATATAAGAGATAAAAACCAACGCCGATTAATACAACCCAGAATAACATCATCCCAATCATCATCGCAGAACCTCCAAACATTCCCATTCTGTTTTCCTCCTTTTGCTAAATTTAGAACCAATAAGTAATGGTGTCTAATATGCCAAGTAAAACCATCATCATTCCAGCTGCTTTCTGAACGAACCTTCCTGCTTGTTTTCCTTTTTTCATTAGACTACCGCTAAATCCTAAGTACCAAAGGATAAGGATGAAGAAAATAACAGGTACAGAGGTTCCGATGGCAAAGATACTCGGTAATAGCACCCCATAAGAAGTTGAATATACGAGAGGCATGAGAGTAACAAAAAACAGTACAAACATCGTTGGACAAAAAGCTAATGAAAAGCCGAAACCCATTAAAAATGAGCCTGTCTTTCCTTTCTTTAAAAATCTCTCAGGGATTTTGAACAAGGTTACGTTCCAATACATTTTAAAAAGCCCTAACAAGTATAGGCCTACAAGAATAAGAATGGGACCTATTAGCTTTCTTAACCACGGAAAATATAATGTTAGTGTACTTTGAATCTCTTTCCCCATAAGCCAGACAATTAAACCTAAACCTGAAAACGCAATGATTTTACCAAAAATGAATAGGAGCAATTCTTTCCACGCAATCCCTTTTTGTAAGGACTGATTACTGTATAACGTGATAGCTCCTAAGTTACCGGTTATTTGACACGGGGCCATCGCTCCTACTATACCAAGAACAAAGGCTGACAAAATAGGGATAGTTGTTGTATTATGTGCAATATTTAGAAACGGTTGACTTAGAAAGTTACTTATTTGACTCAAGAATGAATACATACTTCTTATCACCTTCTTCTCTACCTAATATCTTTATTGTAGCAATGAATTTTGCAGAAATTGTGGAGTGGTATATTTTTAAGTAAGCAAAAAGACATGCACCCGCATGTCTTTTATTAAAATTTATATTTTCCCTTTCGCTGCTAGTCTTGTCCAGCTTTCACCATTATTTTTTGTCATGAAAATATCCCCATTCATGGTGGCTATAACAATTTCCTTCTCATTTGTCGGATTAGAGGCCATATACATGATATGGTCTTTTTCATCCAGCGCAGGGACAGAAAGAACTTCCTCCTGTTTTGAATCTAATGATTGTTTTATAAGTTTTGGCTTATTGTTTTCTACAGCAGCAAATAAGATTGATTTTTCTTGGAAGACAAAAGTCGTCGTATTTAGCTTTCGAGTAAACTGCTCAAAAGTATTTCCATTATCTTTTGAAACGAAAATTCCTTCAGGCGTACTAATTCCGACTATATTTTCGTCCGTTGGGTGGGCAGCAATCGTTCCTGCTGCAGTTTTCGGTAGACCGTTTAATTGGCTTTGCGACCACGTTTTGCCGTCGTCTTTACTGTAAAATAACCCTTGTCCTAGCGTTTTGTTTTCTTCTTGGTTCACGACATAAATCGTATGGCTTTTATAGCCAACTGTCATATAATGAAAATCAGATTCTTTATAAAATCCTAGATTCATCAACGTTTGTCCATTATCAAAACTTTTCACAAGTCCAAGAGGATTTCCCAAAGATGAACCTTCTTCTGGATGCCCCGATGAATAAAATCCATCGTCTGTTGCAGAAAAGCCCATATAATCATGTTTATTGGAAGTCGTTTCATACCACTTATTATTTTGGTAAACGAGAAAACCTTCATGTGTAGCAAAGTAAATCGCATTTTGGTTGCCTGCATAACCGATTCCATGTAAATGATCGATCTTTCCTTCTTTCTTTTCTTTAAAGAATTGATTATTTGTAACAGATACGTTCGATTTTGCTTGTTCCTTGCTCGTAATAAAAGATTGTTTTTTTTCATTGGATGATGAACAAGCGCTTAGAAGAAGAATAGCTGATGTAATCATAAGAGCTTTCGTCATTTTTTTCATTGATATACTCCTTTTTGTGTATGAAATAGATATAGTATATTTTATAGCAGAAATATTTGCAGAATTTATGGAGTTTGTTTCTATAATATAATATTTGTCACTCTAAATCCCTCTATGTTTTGTTGGTTTGAACATTTTGTCGATTGATTTTCTTCCAAGTAAAAAGGAAGAAAAAAACGGATAAAAATGTTAATATTACTTTCCCTTGCCATGTCCAATTCATCAATTGATAAACCGAATAGGCTTCTAAAAGTAATGCAGGTATCTTCCCTATTGAGCTAGCAATAATAAAGATAAGTAAGGAGGTTTTTCCGATCGCTGCAACAAAGGTTACAACCCCCGATGGAACAAAAGGAAGAAGCCGCAAAGATAGAACAAGAAAAAAGGCTTCTAAACCTTTTGCTTCAAGCAATCGTCTGACTTTCGGGTGAGAAAATAACTTGGATTCAGAAAGCTTCTTGAATCCTTTACGATATAAAATAAAGGAAATAATTGCTCCGATTGCTTCCCCTGCAAAAGATAATAAGGTGCCTGTCCAAAATCCGAACACAGTCAAATTGGCAGCCGTTAGAAAAATGCTTGGTACAAGTCCAAAAATACTGATCATAATATTTATAACGATACTTATGAGGTAAGCAACATTTTCATATGCATTGAGCAGTGTAATAATTTGCTCTTTCATCCTCTTCTCACCTTATGCCTCCCATTTATATCCCACCCCCCAAACGGTTTGCAGAAATTGATCGATCGGAAAACCAACTTGTCTAAGCTTTTCTCTAATATTTTTTACATGAGAATCTATGGTACGCTCTTCTGTATTTGCGCTATAGCCCCATAGTGACACGATGATTTGTTCTCTACTAAACACTCTGTTTGGATGTTTCAAAAACAGCCCTAATATAGCAAATTCTTTCGGCGTTAGAAAAATCGGTTCTTTTTGATAGTGGACTTTATGTTCGTCTTCCTCCCACACTAATCCTTGAAATTCTATTTTTGAGTGCTTTCCCACAGAACGGCGCAGCACCGCCTCTATGCGGGCAAGGAGCTCGACTTCGTCAAACGGTTTTGTAATGTAATCATCCGCCCCAATATTAAGCCCTTTGACTTTATCTAACGTTTGATCTCGTGCGGTCACCATGATAATAGGGACATCGGAAAATTCTCTAATTCGTTTACAAATTTCCCAACCATCTGGTTCCGGCATCATAATATCCAGCAAGATTAAATCCACTTTGTTATTTTCTAAGTACTGTATCGCTGCTAAACCGGACTCACACTTAACACAATGATATCCTTTCGGGGAGAGATAAAGATCAAGTAAATCTAACATTCGTTTTTCATCGTCAACCAGTAATATCTTGTACATGCTCATCCCTCCTGTAAAGTAATAATCATTTTAGTTCCTTTTCCGTAGATACTTTCCGCATAAATAGAACCTCCGTGGGCTTCAATAATTTCTTTTACTATCGCTAAGCCTAATCCTGTCCCACCGGTGGTTCTTGATCTTGATTTATCGACTCGGTATAAGCGTTCAAATATATGCGGTAAATCATCTTCAGGTATTCCTGTTCCTTCGTCTGAAATAATAATCACAATATACCCTTTCTCCACCCTTACATCAATAGAGACGGTAGTATCTTGAACAGAATACTTTAAAGCGTTGTCTAACAGATTCATCATCACTTGATCAAATCGTTTTTGATCTATATGGACGATAATGTTTTCATCACAGGAACATACAAGAGACATTTTTTTAGCCTGAAAAGCAGGATACATTTTGTCATGCAATTTTTTTAAGAAAGAACATAAGTTTGTAGGTTCTTTATGAATTTGAAATGAATGTTGATCCATCTTCGCTAATTCGAAAAGATCCTTTACTAACTTTTGCATATGCTCTGCCTCTTCATAGATTATGGACAAATATCGATTTCTCTCTTCTTCCTCAATGTTTGGTCTCCTAGCTATATCAGCATATCCTTTTACATAAGTGAGAGGGGTACGAAGTTCATGAGAAATACTTGCGAGAAATTCGTTTCTTTCTTTTTTTAAGAATTCTAAATCCCTCGCCAATGTTTGAATGGCTTTCCCTAATTCCGCCAATTCGTCCTCCCCTTTTACTTGCAAACGAACAGAAAAATCACCTTTACTCAATTTTTCAGTTGCCTGTTTCATGCGAATGAGAGGAATGGTAATGACTCTTGATAAAAAAGCAATCGTAATAATGGTTAAAAATACAGAAAGAATTCCAACCATAATGAAATGATGCTTTAACTTATAAATCATGTTTTGAATGGAATCCGTATTTTGAAACATATAGACATACCCTTTTATCTTGCCGTCAATCCGAATCGGGCTTACTGTCGAAATATGCGACTCTTTTTGCCAATTTTTTTGCACAATCATTCCATCATAGGGAATGTTTTTCTTTACGTTTTTTATTATTCTTTTAGCAAATGGCAAAATATGATCTGAAAAAAACAATATCCTCCCCTTGTCATTTGTTATAACGACGTCCGTCTCTGCTTCAGATTCCATCATTGTGACATGTGCTAAAGTAGAAGGGTCATAATTTTTTTCTAACACACGGCGGTGACTATTCCCTCTTGCTAACAGCTGCTCAAATTCCTCATTAATTCTAGAATTAACCAGAGTAACATATAATGACGCAAATAAAACCGTTTCTATTCCTAATACGAATACAAAAAATAATAGTCCTAATTTAAAAGAAATCTTTCTCACTTTTGTCCCTCACTATCAGTCCATTAACTTCTATATAGTTTAGAAAAGCTATTTTTTGATCTCTTTTCACTTTTCTGAATGACATAGTGGTATTTAAAACTAAATCGTTGAGACTTAAAACTTTAGAATAAATATCTGTATGTTCACCTAGTTTATGCCTTTGTTCGATTTATAAAGGAGAATTAATTTTATTTTATAAAATAAATTTGCAGAATTTATGGATTTCAATAATCTTATTATGGAATTGAAGTACAGCCATGCAATCCCGGTAGCGGACATGAAAAAGGGAACGTAGAGAAAAGGTTGGGGCTATACAAGGAGGGGTTCCGACAGAAAAACGCGGATTTACCACGTTAAGGACTCAGAGAAGTGAAAAACCCGATTTTCAACCACGTTAAGGGTTGTGATCGGGCTTTGATGTCTCATTGTATATTCATTCATAGTATATTTAATGGGCGCAATGAGTCTAAGGATGCTGGTTTACTTTTACTGAAAGAGTACTCACCCAAGAAATTGATGTGTTTCCAATTGAGCGGTGAAATATGGTTAAGTAACTCTTCGTCAAGATGGCCTTGTTGTTCAAGATATTTGGCAGCCTCTGTGAGATACGCTGTATTCCATACAGTAATGGCATTGAGGATAATATTTAGCTCTGTTCCTCTTTGGTATTGGTCAACCAATGAACGCTCCCGCAGTTCCTCGCGTTTTCCGAAGAAAACGGCCCTTGCTAAAGCATTCATGGCTTCTCCTTTAATTTAATCCTCTTAGGATTCTTCGTCTTAATGTTCATCGGTAAATAATCAATGAGAAAGATGGTCTTTTCGATTTGACCAATAAAACGTTATTCGCTTATATATAAGCATATTCTTATATAATTGTTAAAGATATAATGGATCTAAATGAGATGAAAGAGTCATTAACGGGGCTGCTCTATTAGCTCCATCGATTACACTTCGATACATAGGTATTAATGACGATATGGTGGAGCAGCAAAATGGCCGAAATTTTACATTTTACTTAAAACCTCTTACCTCTTTAATATTCTAAATGTTTGGGCCGCTTTTCTTGAAAATTCAAGGGAGCTGAAACGTTACTTATATTTTCGTTAAAATTGTATTTCAAACAAATTTTAAACAAATTTCAATACAAGGACGGTGATTATCCATGCCTTCCTCTTCATCTCACAGTTAACATAATCATGTCGGGCTGGAAATGTTTCCACTTGAACAAATTTTATGTTTCGATACTGATCACACCCTATAGTATCATTATGTCCAAGATTTAGAGATTAATTGCAATTGTCTTGAAGTTTTTGCGCCATAACCTAAAATAAAATGTTTTTAACGATTTCATTTGATTCCAAATTCTTTCTTCATATATTCTTCAAAGTGTTGATCAATGTATTCTTCGATAAAACGATCCCTTTTGTTAACATCTTCAATTTTACTAAACAGCCCTACCCTCTTAAGTCGTTCTGATTCAGGTTTTTGTTCCCACTGCTTTAGTGCTTCTCGTTTTAAAATCGATTCTACTCGCCTTCTAGTAATTAAATTAGAAATTTGTTGTTGTCTTCTTTTTTGAGATTCCTCTGGATCAGGTAAATGTTTCATGATGTTTTTATATTGCTCTTCTACCTGAACCATATATTGCATCATTATTTTATCGTACTCATCTTTAATTTCCTTTAGCTGTGCTCCAGCTACTTCCTCTATCCCCTTTCTCACTTCTTCTACAATCTGGCGCTTTATTATATTTAGATCAAGAACATCATTTTTCGGTTCTTCCTCTAGCGGAAACGGACGTAAATCAAAATGATTCTCCAAATCCTCAAAGATGGCATCAAGGGCCCATTTTTGCTCCCGTCTTTGTTTAATGAATAAGGCAATCTTTAGATCCAGTTGATCATAAACCTTTTCATTGTTTATTCTGTTTACATAATGAATGTGTTGTTCCTCAAGCTTTTTAAACCACCCGTCAACTGTGTTAATGTGCTTGCCTATTTTTGATGCAAAATCACTAATTTTAAAAAATTGCTCTTCCACAATACTACGCCTCCCTATCACTTATAAATTTAAGTACTAAATTTATAGTTTTGTAGTCAATATGTAGATTTAAAAGAACTTGTAGAACACAAATTCTCTAATAGATGTTAACTATGTAAAGACCACAAGATACATATAGTCTACAACATCCTTAACAGGTATAGCCGATATATGGATACCTACTCCTATGTGTGAGATACAATTCGATTCCCAATTCATTTAAATCTTTCAGAATGACTAGTTTTAGCATATAAATTCTGTAATAGTAGATGTATTATTGAACCACATATAAATCACTTAGCATATGTGAACTACATGACATATTTTATGTAAACTTTTATGTAGCATCTATGTAAATCGTATTATACATGTAAATTACAATATGGTTCTTGCTTGTAAAGCACATGTAATATTTACATGACATGTGAAGAACAAAATGTTTCTCACTTGTTACTCACAATCTACATGTATTCAACAAACCTATATTACATGACCTGATGATGTAGATTACAAATGATCAATGGATCATATGTAAATTACAATGTCATGTAAAAAATAAAATCTATCATTTTCATTTTTTCTTTATTGGCTTCGACTACCAAAAATCATATTCATCGAATGTAGAGAAGTTATGAATGATAAATTAATCCGGATACATGTGAATCATTACGGATCCATTATGTCATTTTCTGATGTAAACCCTATATAGATCATATAATACATGTAAAACACAATCTAGGATTTGTTTGAGTTGAAATTAAATATTTGTTCCAGTAATGTATTTGACAGATGAAGTGTGGATCATATATTAATTACAAGTTCACTACAATTATGCATTATTTGTAGAGTATCTGACTATATAACCAACCATTTGTGTTCTATATATAAATTGAAATACACATGTGGAAGTTAATTATTGCTGAATTCGATTTCCAGAATCAATATCCCTGTAAAAAAATCATTCAACAAAAAACCCCATCATTAGAGATGAGGTTCGTTATTATTAAGAAAAATTGTCTTGATTTATAGTTTAATCAAATTTTATTTTACATTCTTAAAAAGTAGGGGAGAAATCAATCATCATCGTCATCGTCAAAGTTTAGAAATGTTCTCTTTGCAAAATTTGAAATATTTTTAGGAGGTGTAAAAGATTGACTTGTTTTTCTTCCTTCCTTTTGTTCGATTCTTGTGGATCCCAAATCAATAGGTTTTAAAGGATCTTGTACAAATTGATAAAGCATTTGTCCAATTAATGCTCGAGTATTCGGATGTCTCAGCCATTCTTTTTGCTCTTTCGTAAAGCCTTTTGGAAGAGGAATCGTTAATATATCCTCATCCGTTGTTTTCAATACTTGTTGGGAAATGGCTTGTACAAATATAGGTGCGATCTCGCTGCTAAATTTCCGTCCAAGCTTTTGCTTTCGTTCTGTAAGATAATCACTAACGTGTTTTGGTGTATCACTCGGTAAACGGAAAGATATTGTTTTACCTGGACCGAATTGTTCCATTATCATCACTCAGCCGTGGCAGCAGCTTCAATTCCTTTGCTATTACAGTACATCAATAAGATCTTGAAATATGCTCGAGCAATCATCCAAATGCTGTCTTCCTTTGACACAAAGCGTAGAGGATAATTTTTATCCTGTTGGTTCAGTTCTGTCAAATATGGACGGAGAATAAGCGAGCCGCCACCAATCTGATAGGACAGGCGAATCTCTGGAACGTTATGCCACATATTCTTAATTAATTTATATTCTTCTTTAGCTAGTATTCCAAGTTCTTCATCCACTATATCTTTAATAGAAACACGATTTCCTTCCACCCAAATATGATATTGTTCCTCCGGATTTTCATTTGTAATAATTTCTACAAGAGCTCTCCGGCTTTTAATGTTGTATTTATATTTTGTGTAGACTTTCCGAATAATATTGTCTAGATATGTAGAAACACCTTTTTTAATACCATCACTATATTCATTATCAACTTCAGATTCACTTGTGATAATGGCAGAATCAGTGGATAGACCACCAATATCATTAATTAAGATTGTTTTGCCAAACAGTTCTTCATTTTTCGTTGAACCATCGTTATTTGTAGTGAGATCAATATAGGCAGCATAACCTTCCGTGTTCACAAGTACTTGCTCAAATTTAATGTGAACAGTTTTCCCTTGAAGATTAGGAGTTTGTAAGAATTTGACCTCATGCTGTGCAGTTTTTAGTTTTTTTCGGAAATTTTTCGTTTTTCCTCTTTTTGTTTCATCTAGTGGTAAACCAGTAGATAAAAGATATGTAGCTTCTATCACGCCATCTTTTTCAGGAAAATGTTTTACTGCATCATAAGCAAGTGTCGTTAATAACAAAATAACAGGTTGGTCACTTTCAGATTTATCTACATCTGGCGTTAGCTCATCGTTATTTGGGTATTTGGCAGCAAGTTTTCCAACCGCATAATAACCATGTTTTTGTTTTAATGCTGATGAAGTAATCTCTACATGTAGAGCACTTAATGGATCTTTCTCCATTTCAATAATGTCTCGATTTTTTACTTCTGCGATTACATTGGGAATATAAATAGAATTCTCTAAGTTTCCTAGATATGCTTTGACCGCATCATTTCCAATATCAATAGCAGCTAATCTTAGATCCATGGAAAATCTCTCCTTAATTAAAATGGTTAATTTTTCTTCTCACCCCAATTGTATGCTTTTTGTATGCAAAAGTCAATCTAAATTTTGATTCGCATGCAAATTGCATGCAAATAAAAACCCCGAAAATTCGGGGTTTACTCCAAATTGAAACTAGTGTATAGTTTTAATTAAAAGAAGAAGTACTAGCAAATATTGCCCATATTTTATAGATTAGTTAAAAAATTGACAAACAAAAAAAGACAAAAAAAAAGACAAAAAAATAAATGATCGTGCGCCAACACGATCATTTAAAAAATATCAAGCTAGCCCTCTCTCGGTCGCCAAACCAACTAGCTTGAAAACGCCAGATCATGTTGCGCCAACAACATGATCAAAAATCCCAATATTATTATTATAGCCATTTCATGGCTTAATAATAACATATATTTTTTGGGATGTGCAAGGTTTTTCTTGTAAAAATATAGCTTTTTCGGCGTTTTCAGTGCAGATAGACCGGGGGCAAGAGTTGGCTTGCTAACGGTCTTTTTTGTTTGTCCTGGAAAGGGGAACAAAAC
>NZ_CP007741.1 GCF_000724485.1 Bacillus methanolicus MGA3
GTGTTGGCAACAGAATTAATTGAAACAAAAACCAGTAACTTTGTAACGAAGTCAAACAAGCTTATTGAAGCAAATTATAAACTGGGAGTAGTGGAACAGAAGATTATCCTTTGTCTGGCTAGTAACATTCGGCCGACTGACTCTGACTTCAAAACATATACGCTACCTGTTAAAGAGTTTAATAAATTGCTAGGCCTCAAAGGTTCTCCTAAGTATACAGAATTAAGGAAAATTACAAAAGAACTGATGCAGAAAGTATTTGAAGTTCGTATCAATAAAAAGGTAATACAGGTTGCTTGGCTGAGTTATGTTGCTTATAACGAATCTGAAGGAACCATTGATATTCGGTTCGATCCTTTTTTACGGCCGTATCTTTTGGAATTAAAAAAAGAGTTTACGAGCTATAAGTTAGAAAATGTGGTTAAACTGAAAAGTTCCTATGCCATACGCATATATGAACTTTTAAAACAGTATGAAAAGCTTCAAGAACGAACCTTCCTTCTCGATGATTTGCGCAAAATGCTTGGAGCCGAGGATATCTATCCAGCGTATGGTAATTTTAAACAGCGCGTTCTGATGCCGGCCCAAAAAGAATTAAAGAAAAAGACGGATATCTCCTTTGAAATTGAAGAAATTAAAGTGGGCCGCCGAGTTAATAAAATTAAATTTTTGATATTTCCGACTAAGAAAAAGAACAACCCGCAATTATCGCTTTTTGAAGAGAATTTAGAAGAGTTTCAATTACCAAATACCTTTGCTGAACAGGTCAAAAAATTTGGCTTAAAAATGGGTGTTCAAGTATCTGATGAACTTGTTAAATCGTGGGAAAAATACGGACAAGAAAACGTTCTTCTTTTAATGGAGAAAGTCCAAGGACGAACAGACATAGAAAACCCGATCGGATACATAACAACTGTATTAAATTCTTCTGCAAATAATAATTCTAATAAGGTGGCTACAACTTCGGAAGATCAAACGATTCTTACTCATTTAATCTCCTATTTCCGGAAATGGAAAGAGCCTAAGCCTGATTGGTTTGTCAAACAAAAAGCTATAGAAGAAATGCAGAATCAATTTGATATGGAGAAAAATGAGGCCTTGACGAAATTCAATGAGCTTAAAGCTAAATTGTTTAATGTATTAGAAATAAAGGAATCGGAAGTTGATGAACTATCTGATGAAGAATTTCTAAAGAAAAAGAAGGAGTTAGAAAAAAGTATAAAAGGATTGAAAAATTAACAATTGGTTCTTAAAAATCTATAACATTTTTGGTTAATAAAAAGAGCCTAAGATTGGCTCTTTTTATATTGAAACGAAAGGAAGTGGAATAATGTTAAAGTTGAAGGGCTGGATCTTCATTGAAACGCAATCGATTCTTTAAAACTTGGGTTAACCCATTATTAGAGCACGAAGAACAAATTGATTTTCAATAGTTTATATTTAAGACGAGATTTAATAACAAGCCACGTAGTCTGCAAAGGCTTATTTTTTATTCTCTTTTTCTATTATACATGTTAAAATTCACAATAATAATAATCTTAAAATTAACATTAATATTAATGTTAATGGAGGATGAAAACATGCCAATCATTGCAGTATCTACTAACAAAGGTGGGGTTTTAAAGACCAGTATAACCACGAATCTAGCTGGAGCTTTATGCAATAATAAAAAAGTCTTAATTATTGATACAGATAACCAGGGAAACGTATTAGTTTCGTTTGGAATTAATCCTGATTCAGTAGAACAAACATTGTATGATGTCTTAGTTGAAGGACTCGATCCAAAAGAAGCGATTATTAATGTTCATCCCAATATTGATGTTTTACCGTCAAATGATGATATGAGCTTTTTGGAATTTGATGTCCTTTCTAACAGAGAAAAATACCCGACCCCATTTAAAATGCTTAAAAATGCTATGGGAACAATTGAAAAAGAATACGACTATATTTTAATCGATAGCCCACCAAACTTAGGATTAATTCAAGGGAACATCCTCTCATACGCGGAAAGTGTCTTAATTCCGTTCCAGCCTGAAGGATATAGCATGAGGTCCTTAATCAAAATCTTAAATGCCATATATAATTTTAAAGAACAGCATAATCCGAAATTAAAAATTAAGGGAGTAGTTGCCACTCTTGTAGATCAAAGAACTACCCTGCACTCGGAAGTCCTTCAACAGTGCCGAAGATTTTGTGCGGAAAATGGCATCAGAATGTTTGAAACAGTTATTCCTCGTTCTGTAAGATTTGCTGCAAGTGTTGCTTACGAACGTAAACCGGCAACATTGACTGATTCTAAAAACTCATTGGTAAAAGCTTATTTTAATTTATTACAGGAGGTACAAGAATAATGGCAAGAAAAAATAGAAACCTAGCAAGTTTTGATGATTTTGCTAACAATAATATTAATAAAAAAGTTAATGATAATAATATTATAAATGAAAACATTAACAATGATATTAATAATAATATTAATAACGATATTAATATCGAAGATAACAATTATATTAATATAAATAATAATGATAATGATAATGATAATGTTAACGTTTCTTCAGGTGACAAAAAACAAGGAGATTACTTAGATGCATTGATTGAGGGCAGAATGAAAAAGAAAGAGAACGAGACAGTGTTAACTGGAATTTATCTTCAAAAAGATTTGTCTCAAGTTTTGGACCGTTTAGCTAAAAAGGGTGGCAGAGGAGCAAAGTCTAAAATTGTAAACGAAGCTTTAAGAACCATATTTACTGATAAAGGCTTATTGTAGAATCGTTCATTAAAGAGCAGCTGATGATGACTTTAATCCGTGTTCTTGTGCATAAGTTTGAGCAACAGCAACAAGGATTTTCTCTCGCTTATTTTCAAAAGATTAGTTAACTTAGTAGTAAAGCAATAAATCGAAGGAGGTTGTTTAATGTCTACGGAGTTAAAGCAAAAACCACAAAAAAAAGAACCCCATCATGTTCAAAAGAGGCTTTATCAAAAATTTCTCAATCAATCGGTTGTCGTTCACTTAGTTTCCGGTTTAAAAGTAAAAGGAAAGCTGACCGAATATGATCAATACACTATTGCCGTTTCTGTCAAAAAAGAAGAAATGATGATCTATAAACACGCTATCAGCCTGATCCGTCCATACCATTCTGAGTCGGATGATGAATAAGAATGCTATCATTCTTTTATGGAAATATCGGATATAAAATTTAGAAAATTCATATATATTAAAAAAGACCTCCGATGATACAACAGCAGACGATCATGCAATAAACGGTTCCCTCAAAGAGGGATCAGTTAACCAAAGATGAGTAAATCCAGACCCTTAACGCTTACCGGCTCAAGGATGGATTTACTTTTTTTGTGTTTAACTTAAAAACGAGTGAACATCAATGCTTGAAAAACGGTCATAAACAGCGCTCTCTTTCGGGAATACTGACTACCGTTGAGTTTATCTATATCTATTGCCTATTCTATTACTCTTTTATTATATGAAAAAATAAAAACTTCAAGTTGACCACAAAAAACTTTCATTTTTTAAGACAATTTGATGCCTTAGGATCTAGTCGATCAGTCGTTTTATGATATGACTTTAATCCTTTTTAAAGTCAAATTAAATACTGCCCTTCCACCTTAACCCTCCACACTATATAAGCGTCAAAATCACTTTTCCTTTGGAAACCTTTTATTAGGCTGGTTTTTCCTTGAGCTTTTTATATAAAATTAATATTCAGATCCTTCTAATCCTTCTAAAAAATATAATTTAGAAAACTAAGAACATTACGACAACTATATTGACAAACATCCAGATTAGCATTTAAACTAGTTTTGTAAACAATTACATAAATAGGAGGTAGTAAGAATGACAACAAACTTTTTCATTCCACCAGCCAGCGTAATTGGACGCGGTGCAGTAAAGGAAGTAGGAACAAGACTTAAGCAAATTGGAGCTAAGAAAGCGCTTATCGTTACAGATGCATTCCTTCACAGCACAGGTTTATCTGAAGAAGTTGCTAAAAACATTCGTGAAGCTGGCGTTGATGTTGCGATTTTCCCAAAAGCTCAACCAGATCCAGCAGATACACAAGTTCATGAAGGTGTAGATGTATTCAAACAAGAAAACTGTGATTCACTTGTTTCTATCGGTGGAGGTAGCTCTCACGATACAGCTAAAGCAATCGGTTTAGTTGCAGCAAACGGCGGAAGAATCAATGACTATCAAGGTGTAAACAGCGTAGAAAAACCAGTCGTTCCAGTAGTTGCAATCACTACAACAGCTGGTACTGGTAGTGAAACAACATCTCTTGCGGTTATTACAGACTCTGCACGTAAAGTAAAAATGCCTGTTATTGATGAGAAAATTACTCCAACTGTAGCAATTGTTGACCCAGAATTAATGGTGAAAAAACCAGCTGGATTAACAATCGCAACTGGTATGGATGCATTGTCCCATGCAATTGAAGCATATGTTGCAAAAGGTGCTACACCAGTTACTGATGCATTTGCTATTCAAGCAATGAAACTTATCAATGAATACTTACCAAAAGCGGTTGCGAACGGAGAAGACATCGAAGCACGTGAAAAAATGGCTTATGCACAATACATGGCAGGAGTGGCATTTAACAACGGTGGTTTAGGACTAGTTCACTCTATTTCTCACCAAGTAGGTGGAGTTTACAAATTACAACACGGAATCTGTAACTCAGTTAATATGCCACACGTTTGCGCATTCAACCTAATTGCTAAAACTGAGCGCTTCGCACACATTGCTGAGCTTTTAGGTGAGAATGTTGCTGGCTTAAGCACTGCAGCAGCTGCTGAGAGAGCAATTGTAGCTCTTGAAAGAATCAACAAATCCTTCGGTATCCCATCTGGCTATGCAGAAATGGGCGTGAAAGAAGAGGATATCGAATTATTAGCGAAAAACGCATACGAAGACGTATGTACTCAAAGCAACCCACGCGTTCCTACTGTTCAAGACATTGCACAAATCATCAAAAACGCTATGTAATAATAATCTTGGAAAAGCGTCTCTTGAAATTCAAGAGACGCTTTTTCGTGATGCTAGATTAATATAGTAATAGATTAATAGAGTGATAGACTAAAGAATAAGGAGACTACATGTCGAAAAACAAAGGCGGTAAGAGGAAGATTTTAAAAAATATATCGAATCCCGCCATAGGAGTTCAAAAGTTTGAAAAAGCTCAATCATAAAGAAATGGAGGTTTCTCAGAAGACGGTCTCCCGCATAATGAAAGATGAAGGAATGATGTCTCGTACCGTAAAAAACATAACCATGCGGTCCGTGAAAATGTTTTAAACCAAATTTTACCGTTACGAAGCCAAATGAAGTGTGGGTAAATGGGGAAAAACTACATGGAAAACGATCTTGAAAACGAAATAAAAAGAGCCGAGTCCATCGATTAGAAATACAGTATACTATTCGATACTATATGTTAATAAAGTGCATACTTACGAATCGATATTATACACGTTATACTAGATTTTGTATAGGTATATCGAATATAGACAGTCATACATAACACAGGAGGTGATCAAATGAGGGAATTGAAAAGCGAAAAGCGTGTTCAGTCGTTAGCTATGGAATTTCTCTCTGTAGCACAGCAAGCAGCTCTCGCTTCTTATCCTTGGATAGGAAAAGGTAATAAAAACGAAGTTGATAGGGCTGGTACGGAAGCTATGCGCAATCGACTGAACCTCATTGATATGAGCGGTTTAATTGTTATTGGTGAAGGGGAAATGGACGAAGCTCCTATGCTTTATATTGGAGAGGAACTCGGAACAGGAAAAGGACCCCAACTCGATATTGCAGTAGACCCTGTTGATGGAACGGGTTTAATGGCAAAAGGAATGGATAATTCAATAGCAGTAATTGCTGCATCCACTAGAGGAAGTTTACTGCATGCCCCAGATATGTACATGGAAAAGATAGCTGTGGGACCAAAAGCAAAAGGCTGCGTAAATCTAGACGCATCTTTAACAGAAAATATGAAATCAGTTGCTAAAGCTTTAGGGAAAGATTTAAGAGAATTAACTGTAATGATACAGGATAGACCACGTCATGATCATTTGATCCAACAAGTAAGAGATGTAGGGGCTAGACTCAAATTATTTTCTGATGGTGACGTTACAAGGGCAATAGGTACTGCACTCGAAGAAGTAGACGTTGATATATTAGTAGGAACTGGCGGTGCTCCAGAAGGAGTAATTGCTGCAACCGCACTGAAGTGTTTGGGGGGAGATTTCCAAGGAAGACTTGCTCCTCAAAACGAAGAAGAATTTGATCGCTGTATTACGATGGGAATAACAGATCCAAGAAAAATTTTCACAATAGATGAAATTGTAAAATCAGATGATTGCTTTTTTGTAGCAACAGGAATAACTGACGGACTGCTTATAAATGGTATTCGAAAAAAAGAAGATGGTTTAATGCAAACGCACTCTTTTCTTACAATTGGAGGAAGCAGCGTAAAATACCAATTTATTGAAGCTTATCATTGATAATAAACGTAATAAATGACGTTTGATGTATCTAATTGAATGCTCTTTTATGTTGATGTTTCGGAACTGTTTCGGAACCCTCCTTTTTCGGTTAATATTCTCAAAATTCAGTTTTATGTCGCAGTAACGATTAGCAACTTCAATTAGATATAACGAAGAAAGCGATTTCCCGATCTTATCATGTTAGTTTCCTCAGCTTGAAACTTTCCTGATTATCCGTAAAGGAAATACACTTGTAAAGCAGATGTTAAAGGAAAAATTTCCCTTTGTTAAGTTGTGAACAAGATGGTATCTCATCCTTGTCCATCTCTGAATGGCAATAAATTATTCTTGTGTGACAGTGTGAAAACCTTCGTTTCAGAGATTCATTTTCATGAAAGAACATAGGTGGTAAGAAATCCCCAAAATGATCCTAAGACCATAATCTAGGGATGTCACAAAAAGTCAACCCCTATGATAGGATGGTTCAGATATTAGACAGCTTAGCTCTCCACTATCTGAACGATCCTTTATGAAGTTATCAAAGAGCAATAAATAAACGGAAAATTACCTCGAAAGAGGATTCTAAAAATACTATATAAGGAGTGGGAATTATGCCATTAGTTTCAATGAAGGATATGTTAAATCATGGAAAAGAAAATGGATATGCTGTTGGACAGTTTAACATCAATAATCTTGAGTTTGGTCAAGCGATTTTACAAGCTGCAGAGGAAGAGAAGTCTCCTGTTATTATCGGGGTATCTGTAGGTGCTGCTAATTACATGGGTGGATTTAAGTTAATTGTTGATATGGTCAAATCATTAATGGATTCATATAACGTAACGGTACCAGTTGCTATTCATCTTGACCATGGTCCAAGTCTTGAGAAATGTGTACAAGCCATCCATGCTGGATTTACATCTGTTATGATCGATGGTTCCCATCTTCCACTTGAAGAAAATATTGAATTAACAAAACGTGTGGTTGAAATAGCACATTCTGTTGGCGTATCTGTTGAGGCAGAGCTAGGTCGTATCGGTGGACAAGAAGATGATGTAGTAGCTGAATCATTTTATGCTATCCCTTCAGAATGTGAGCAATTAGTTCGTGAAACAGGAGTAGACTGCTTTGCACCTGCGTTAGGTTCTGTCCATGGTCCGTATAAAGGTGAACCAAAACTTGGTTTTGATCGGATGGAGGAAATTATGAAATTAACAGGTGTTCCTCTTGTTCTCCACGGTGGTACAGGTATTCCAACAAAAGATATTCAAAAAGCTATTTCGCTTGGTACAGCAAAAATTAACGTAAATACAGAAAGCCAAATTGCTGCTACAAAAGCCGTTCGAGAAGTTTTAAATAACGATGCTAAGCTGTTTGATCCTCGCAAATTTTTAGCACCGGCTCGGGAAGCGATTAAAGAAACCATTAAAGGTAAAATGCGTGAATTTGGATCTTCAGGTAAAGCTTAATAAAAAACAGACATTATGGGAGGGGAAATCGTGCTCCAACAAAAAATAGATATTGATCAGTTATCCATTCAAACTATTAGAACTCTATCAATTGATGCAATTGAAAAGGTTGGATCAGGCCATCCGGGGATGCCAATGGGGGCTGCCCCGATGGCCTATACACTTTGGACAAAATTTATGAATTACAATCCAAGCAACCCGAATTGGTTTAATCGTGACCGTTTTGTATTGTCAGCGGGACACGGATCCATGTTATTATACAGCCTATTACATTTAACTGGTTATGATCTATCATTAGAAGATTTGAAAAACTTCCGCCAATGGGGAAGCAAAACACCTGGTCACCCTGAATTTGGCCATACACCTGGGGTTGATGCCACAACAGGTCCGTTAGGGCAAGGTATTGCCATGGCAGTTGGGATGGCGATGGCTGAAAGACATTTAGCGTCTAAATACAATCGTTATAAATTTAATATTATTGATCACTACACATACAGCATTTGTGGCGATGGGGACTTGATGGAAGGTGTATCTGCAGAGGCAGCTTCACTTGCAGGGCACCTTAAACTTGGTCGCTTAATTGTATTATACGATTCAAATGATATTTCTCTTGATGGCGATCTTCATATGTCATTTAGTGAGAGTGTTCAAGATCGTTTTAAAGCATACGGCTGGCAAGTACTTCGTGTTGAGGACGGCAATGATATCGATTCAATCGCAAAAGCGATAGCTGAAGCGAAAAACAACGAAGACCAACCAACATTAATTGAAGTCAAAACAATAATTGGATACGGCTCACCGAATAAAGGTGGAAAGTCTGATGCGCACGGCTCACCACTTGGAAAAGAGGAAATAAAGCTTGTAAAAGAACATTACAACTGGAAATATGATGAGGATTTTTATATCCCTGAAGAAGTAAAAGAATATTTTAGAGAATTAAAAGAAGCAGCAGAGAAGAAGGAACAAGCATGGAATGAGTTGTTCGCACAATATAAAGAAGCATATCCAGCACTTGCAAAGGAATTAGAACAAGCGATTAATGGTGAACTACCAGAAGGCTGGGATGCTGATGTTCCTGTTTACCGTGTCGGAGAAGATAAACTTGCTACTCGTTCTTCCAGTGGTGCAGTGTTAAATGCTCTAGCGAAAAATGTTCCGCAACTACTTGGCGGTTCTGCGGATTTAGCTTCATCTAATAAAACGCTACTAAAAGGGGAAGCAAATTTCAGCGCTACAGATTATAGCGGACGTAATATTTGGTTTGGTGTTCGTGAATTTGGAATGGGTGCTGCTGTCAACGGAATGGCCCTACACGGTGGTGTAAAAGTATTTGGAGCAACATTCTTTGTATTCTCTGATTATTTACGTCCGGCCATTCGTCTCTCAGCATTAATGAAACTACCAGTTATTTATGTCTTTACACATGATAGCGTTGCTGTAGGTGAAGATGGACCAACACATGAACCAATTGAACAATTGGCATCCTTACGTGCAATGCCTGGTATCTCTACAATTCGCCCGGCTGATGGCAATGAGACAGCTGCAGCTTGGAAGTTGGCGTTAGAAAGTAAAGACGAACCAACAGCTCTTATCCTCTCACGTCAAGACTTACCAACACTTGTTGATTCTGAAAAAGCGTATGAGGGTGTTAAAAAAGGTGCATATGTGATCTCTGAAGCAAAAGGTGAAGTTGCTGGTTTGTTATTAGCATCTGGTTCTGAAGTTGCTTTAGCTGTTGAAGCACAAGCAGCGCTGGAAAAGGAAGGTATTTATGTTTCAGTTGTTAGTATGCCTAGCTGGGATCGTTTTGAAAAACAATCTGATGCATACAAAGAAAGTGTACTTCCAAAAAACGTAAAAGCACGTCTTGGTATTGAAATGGGGGCTTCCTTAGGTTGGAGTAAATATGTTGGTGATAACGGTAACGTCCTCGCCATTGATCAATTTGGATCCTCAGCACCAGGAGATAAAATAATTGAAGAATACGGTTTTACAGTCGAAAATGTCGTTTCTCATTTTAAAAAGCTTCTCTAAAAGTCTTGCCCTTGTTTAATCGGCTGTTTTGGCACTGGAGATCTTGTACAGGAATAGTTCATAATTTCTGAAAGCAAGCTCCGATAGTGTTTAGCATTTTTTTGAATAAATCCACAGAAGAGTTCAAGACGGCACTTTCCTCTCAAACGAAATCAAAGCAAACGGTACAATGTGCGCAACTTTTGATGTAGGAAAATGGCCTGTGCCAATTCTGAATTGGTCTCTCACCAATTTTTTAGCCGTTCTTATTCTTCTGTGAAATCCTCACAAAGTGTTTTACAAACAACTTCCTATCTTGTTTTAAAGCAGCGAGTGACTGTTCTTTACTGAACTTCACCTGAACCTACTTGCGAACCTCTTCCAACGCTTTGATGAACGATTGAATCATCATGGAACTCATCAATGATCACTAACACAATGCGGTAAGGCGGTTTCAATCGCTGTTTTGTATGCTTTCCACATATTGATCACAATTCGATGAGGCGTTCAGGATGAGATATTGTTTCAAGATCTCAATAACGTCCTCTTTTTTTTTCTGTTTTTGTTCTGTTTTTCTTTTTCAACTTCTTTTTCTCAAACTTGAAAAAGTAAACAAACAAGAGATTATTATCAGAAAATTCGTTCATTTATAGAAGATATGGAGGAAAACAAGAATGAATAAGATTGCAGTATTAACTAGCGGCGGGGATGCACCAGGAATGAACGCTGCTATTCGTGCGGTCGTTCGAAGAGGAATCTTTAAAGGACTAGATGTTTATGGTGTAAAAAATGGCTACAAAGGTTTAATGAATGGGAATTTTGTTTCAATGAACCTCGGAAGTGTGGGTGATATTATTCACCGAGGAGGCACTATCTTACAAACTACACGCTGTAAAGAGTTTAAGACAGCTGAAGGGCAACAACAGGCTTTAGCACAGCTAAAAAAAGAAGGCATTGATGGCTTAATCGTGATTGGTGGAGATGGCACTTTTGAAGGTGCGAGAAAATTAACTGCCCAAGAGTTTCCAACTATTGGTATTCCGGCAACCATTGACAATGACATTGCAGGGACGGAATATACAATTGGATTTGATACTGCTGTGAACACAGCAGTGGAAGCAATTGATAAAATTCGTGATACGGCAGCCTCTCATGATCGTATCTATGTCGTTGAAGTAATGGGCCGCAATGCAGGAGACATCGCTCTATGGGCAGGAATGTGTGCGGGAGCAGAATCAATTATTATCCCAGAAGCCGACCATGATGTGGAAGATGTAATTGATCGTATTAAACAAGGATATCAGCGAGGAAAAACGCACAGTATTATTGTGGTTGCAGAAGGGGCATTTAATGGAGTAGGAGCAATAGAAATTGGTAGAGCAATTAAAGAGAAAACAGGATTTGACACAAAGGTAACCATACTTGGGCATATTCAACGTGGGGGATCTCCTAGCGCTTACGACCGAATGATGAGCAGTCAGATGGGTGCAAAAGCCGTGGATTTGCTGGTTGAAGGCAAAAAAGGTCTGATGGTAGGATTAAAAAATGGTCAACTGATTCATACACCTTTTGAGGAAGCTGCGAAAGATAAGCATACGGTTGATTTGTCCATCTACCATTTAGCAAGAAGTCTTTCTTTATAGTAGGAACACAAAATAAAAAATTCAAATAGCTCCCTCAGATATTGATTCTGGGGAGTTTTGAATGATTCCGATAGCCGTAATGACAACCTGGAAGCTCTTCGAACATGTCTCATAACTCCAAAACAAAAACCCAGTTTCAGTATCAGAAAAAGCTGCCTTGTGCAAGACAGCGTATTTTTGCTGCAGACATATATTAAAAGGCTATTGAATAATAGATAATGGGAGAGTTTCATGGAAATTAGGTAAAAGGTACGAAAAAGAATTTTAGTAGTAATGAGTTTTATATCCAGGAAATCGGATATGCTCTATTTTCACGTAAATTATTGATTAATACCGCTATTAAGACAATGACTATTGAGCCAATTAATACTGTAGTAATTAGGTAACTCCATTTGTAAGCTCCAAGTATCACAACAATTGGATCTGCCACAGCAGGCGGATGAGTTGTTTTTGTCATCATCATGATTGCTATAGCTAATCCTACTCCTAAAGCGATAGTCCATGGTTGATTTCCTAAAAAATGGTAAACTATTAAACCTACAAGCGTAGAAATGAAATGTCCACCTATAATATTCCTCGGCTGAGATAAAGGACCGTCCCATACACTAAATGCTAACATACAACTTCCTCCAAATGGGGCCATTAACAAAGTTGCCGGCGTGATCTTTGTTAAAACTGCCAGAACAAAAATAGTAATAAATCCTCCAATTAGTTCAGTCATTGCATCCTTTATATTTGCTTTTAAAGGACTTTTTCCCTTCCCCTTCATTTTATCCCAATAATTAGGACGAGATGAATATAATACCTCCTCCTCCTTTTTAAGCGCTACAGCATTTCCGGATCTCATCTGAACAATCTTCCTTACTTTTTGTTCCATATTATCCTAATTCACCAACCTTTTACGTGAACTACCCGCCACCTACGCTTCGCTTAGAGGTGGGGGCTTCTAAGGTAATCATACCTAACGGTACGAAATTGACTTAGCTATCGAGCCTGTTCCATGCTCTGTATATGATTATACTAATAGTCGAAGTCCTTCGTTTCTAATGTTGAGCGAAGCATTCCAATCCCTGTCTTTCACAACCCCACATTCGCATTGGAATACACGTTCGGAAAGAGACAACTGCTCTTTTACTTGACTACAATTATGTTTCCATTGACTACATTGGTTGTATACGACTGTCTTGCCTTCCGGCTTTTGAACTTTGGAAATTCAGCACGACCAGAGAAAAAGTTTTTGAATGCCTTTTGCAAATTGATTTGAACGTTTGCCAACGCAAGGCTGTCTACTTCTTTAAGCCATGGAAATTCCCTTTTGTATTTAGCAGGAGTCGGGAATTTTTGCTTTTTCAAGGCTTCCTTGTCGTCCTTGAATTTCTTATATATTTCCTTTTGTTCAGCCAGCATTTGGTTGTAAGCAAATCGGACACAACCGAAGGTTTTTGCAAAAAGCTGTTCCTGCTCTTTTGTTGGGTATAGACGGAACTTATATGCTTTATTTGCCATATCAAATCACTTCATCCCTTGATTTTCTATATATTTCTTTATTACTTCTAAAAGTGAACCGCCTGTTGTAAGTAAGCAAAAACTCCTTGACCAAAAATGCTCTTTCCAAAGCTTCCTTTTCACTTGTGGAAAATGCTTTTTGATCAGTCGAGAACTTGCACTTTTATAAGCATTGATAAACTTTGATAATTCACTATTCGGATACGCTTTGAACAAAATATGTACATGGTCCATATCGTGATTCCATTCAACTAAGGAAATGTTGTAATTTTTACCTAATCGAACAAACATATCTTTTGCATAATCCGATATTGTGTCATCCATCACTTTTCTGCGATATTTCACAACCAAAATATCACGGCATATGATAAAGTAACGCCTTTAGGCTACGTCTAACCGAAACTCATCTCCCACTTTCACTAGCGCTATCGCACCTTCACGTTTAGAAGTGGGAGACTTCTTTCGAAAGAAAGTTAAATTGAATGGTGCTTAAACAAACCGTTTGAATAACTTGAATTTTCAGAAAATTAAAGACCGATTTATGAGGCCATGAGTGGCCCCTTTTATATGTAAACAGAGCTCTTTTAAATTCCTCTAAATGGCAAATCAACTAAAAAGCAGTCTTTTTGAACACATGAAAGCACAAGTTTTCCTACAATTTCATGTATGTGAATCCTGCCTACACAAGTCAGACATGTCCAAAATGCTCCGAAAAAATAAAGCACAAGACCGTAGGTATAAATGTCAGTGCGAGTTTGAAACTCATCGGGATAGAGTCGGTGCGATGAATATTCGATACGCACCTGTGATTGATGGTAACAGTCAATCAGCCTAAGATGCTATATGTACTATCTTAAGGAGGGTGATGGTACACCCTAAACTTGAGGTCATACTTCGATAGCAAAAATGCTCGTCGATTTAATCACTCAAGAATCCCATCAGCTTTAGCCGTGGGAGTGTCAATAATACACACGACTTCATTTTCAATTTCTAATTTTTGCAATGGCTTGACTTCTATCCTCTTGATTATATATGGCTGAACCTGCAACAAGGACATTGGCTCCTGCTTCTACGCAAAGTTTAGCCGTTTCAGGATTTACTCCACCGTCTACTTCAATTTCAACCTGCAAATTTTTCTCTTTTACGATGTTAGCAACTTGTTTTATTTTAGGTAGGACAGAATGAATGAATGATTGTCCCCCAAAGCCAGGATTAACCGTCATAAGCAATACAAGATCAACATCCTCTATTACATGTTCAATCATTGAAACGGGAGTATGAGGGTTTAATACCACTCCAGCTTTTATACCTTCAGATTTAATATATTGAATGGTTCTGTGCAAATGAGTACAAGCTTCAACATGGACAGATAATATATCAGCACCTGCTTTGGCAAACGTCCCAATGTATTGATCTGGATTTTCTATCATTAAATGAACATCTAAAGGTAAGTTTGTGACAGGTCTAATTGCCTCGACAATTAATGGGCCAATTGTTATATTTGGCACAAAATGACCATCCATGACATCAACATGAATGTAATCGGCTCCGCCCCGTTCAACATCTTTTATTTCTTCTTCAAGTCGTGCAAAATTAGCTGAAAGAATAGAAGGTGCAATCTTGATCATAACTTAATACCTCGGCTTTCTTTTATGAATTTTCCTGCATATTAATATCCTTTTTCTACAGCTGCATCTCGAAAAAGTGTCTCTATCATGTTCCAATCTTCAGGATCTCTTCCAACCATGTAAAAAGTCCGTTCAAACACCTTTATTTCTTATGGTGATAATTATTCATATAATTATAAGTATAATACCTATAGCTTTTATTTGTAAGTACGCACTTTTTTGATATATAGTATTTGAAAATACACTACTATTACTAGGAAGCAAAAAATCTTATTATATTCTTTAAAGTCTTTTTGAAAACAATCTCGCAAAAAATCCTTTTTTCTCTTTGGACGTACTCGCCTCAAGCAAAGCTTGCCGTTGTTCTTGAAGCGACCGAATGGATTGTATAATCATTTGATCTCTTTTCTCTAAACGCTCGTCAATATATGCTTGTTGTTCCCTCACGAGTTGCTTTAGTTCCTGTATTTCCTTCAATAACGCATCATATTTCTTATCAATACGATCTATATTAAGAACTTCTTCTTCTTCTTCTTTTGCTTCACTTTTTACAGGTGTAGCGACTTCCGATTCATTTTGTATCGTATCAACTGGATTTTGTTTTCGTTGATTTATAAGTGTAGACGCAATATGGACAATATTCATGCCCGATTCGTTTGACATTTGCTTCATTTGTTGGAGTATTTCGATATCCTCATCAACGAATATCCGAAAGCCATTTTCATTTCTAGTAAATACGTACCCTTCCTTTTCGAGAGCTTGAGCATACTTCCGTACAGTTGGAGTCGCTATGCCCACAATATTGGATATATCTTTCGTAGAGTATTCCTTCATTCTTCCTCCCCTCCCATATGACACGTATTCGATATCAAGCCTATCAAATCCTTTATAAGCAATTCCATCTAAAATCCAATAGGAAAAAAGAAAGTGTTATTCCCTCCTTTATAATTGATTCATTTTTTGAATAAGTTCATCTTTTGTCGGATTTGTATATAAGAGCGTCGTGTGAATATTGGAATGCCCCGCCTGATTCGCTACTTCATGAACACTCAATCCTCTGCTAATCGCATGGGAACAAAAAAAATGCCGTAAATCATGCGGAGTAATGTCTTTACCGATAGGTTCCGAATACTCTTTAAACAGTTTATTGATCGTTGTGCGGTTTAAAGGTTGATTACGATTACTAACAAAGAGAAAATCATGCTCGATTCCTTTTTCTTTTCGCTCCTTTAACCATGACTGAAGAGCAGCTTTTACTTTGTCATTCATAAATACAACTCGAAACTTATCTCCCTTGCCACTTCGAACGGTGATTTCTCTAGAAACTAGGTTGAAATCCTGCATTTTTAAATTCAATGCCTCAGAAATTCGCAACCCAGCATAAGCCAAAAGAGTAACCAATGCATAATTTCGTTTGTTTCCACTATCTAATACCAACTGTCGGAACTTCTCGACGTCCTTTAGTTTCACCTTGGCCAACGAAGCATATTGTTGCTGCGCCTTCATGTAATCCTTTTTCGTTAAGACCATATCCTGTTGAACATTCGTTTCTACTAAAAATTCATTGAATTTAACCAACGCATTCAGTTTCGTGTTAATAGTTTTTGGTTTTGCATTTTTTACGGTTCGAAGAAAAGAAATGTATTCTTTTACGTTTTCACGATGCAACTTTGTAAACTCTACATCTTTTGATTCACTGAACCACTTTAAAAAACCGCTAACAGACTGGATATACCCTTTTATTGTATTTTCACTTTTTCCTTCTTCCAGTAAATACCTTTCGAATTCATCAATCATTTTTTCGACTCCTTTTATAAACTATGTTGAATTTATTTTTTAGACTCTCTCAATAAACTATGTTGAATTTATAATCTAAAGAATACCATTCCCATCGATAAAATACAACATAGTTTTCATTATGTCGAAAAATAAAAACGACTCGATTAAAAATCCGTTTGGTTTACTTCATGTCATTATTTACATCAGCTTCCGTAACTTCAAAACAAATTCGGATGGACTTTCCCATTCTTATCTTCACCACCAGCCTCCTTACTACAACCAACAACCAAAAATATTACAAACATCAACATCAAAAATAATTTTAATTTTTTCTTCACCTCATAATCGCCTTTTCTCTTAATCTCTTTTCATTCCCCAATTTATCCTTCAACTTCTCTTACTCTCCTGATCTCTCTCATTCACCTATCTATCCACTTTACAAACTACACCTATATATTTAAAAACAAACTTATTCTTTACCTCGCGTCCGCCAACACTGACTTACCCTTCCATTTTTGTTCGCAAAGGTAAGTGGGTTATTTATCTATAGTCCTGCCGAACAGTCACGGCATTCCATACTTCCATTCCGTGACTGTTCGGCAGGACGGCATCACCTGTATTTTAAGAAATATAAATAAATTACCAGCGTTGGCGGGCGGCGCCATTCAGTAAATTAGATGTAAAAATGATCAACACATTTATTTCACACCTATTTTACGTCTAATTTACTATTGTTTATTGATCAAAAGATGCTCTTTTTATTTAACGCTTTAACGCATTAAATCGCCATGACAGAATTGAATAGTTCAGTTATATAACGTTGCTTTGCTTTTCGTTTAACTATACCGACAAAATATGCGATTGGTTTGTGTAACTTGTGGCGGCGTGCCTTCATTTCCATAAATGCCTGAATGCCGATGTCTTCTTTTGTTTCTTTCGCTAAGTCGTAGCTGTAAGTAATAGCGTGAACAGCGCGCCAGTATTCTTCAATTTCATCAATGCTATTAAAATGCGCAGCCAGTAGTTTATAAAAATTTTCTGGTATCCATGCCAGTTTATGTTTAAACGGTCTTTCAGTACGTTCTTTAGAAGTATGTATTTGTTTTAAAGAAATAGATGATTTTCTTGGTGTGACATTTCCGTTAACCTCTTGTGTGACATTTTCAACTGTGTCATCTGTCATGATTGAAAGGGTGTTATCATTTGAGCACTCTTTCGGAACCTTCGGAACCGGCTGAATCACGATAGCATTACTCGTTTGCTGCATGTCACTCGGTCGTTTCATTTCATATTGGCGGATAATTCCTAACGCTTCCAAGCGCTTGCACACACGAATAATAGTACGCCGGCTCTTTCCGATAAGCTCACCGATTTTTGATTTGCGCAGAAAACTAACGCCGGTATACTTGGCGCTGTATCGGTGCAATACGTCCAGGACGGCAAGTTCTGTTTTGTTCAATTGATCTGCAAATTGGCTTTTGTAGGCCCTGACTGTTTCATTTAGTTGCTCAATAGTTTCAAAGGTTGCTAGATTTGCGAAGGTTTCTTCACTTGCGATAATTTCAATATCTCGTTTCATTGTCTACGTCTCCTTTTCTTACGGAAACGAAAAGAGCGTTGTTTGTCGATGATATGCACGACAAACAACGCTCTACACAGAAGTAGACAAACTTTCCCTCTTGAAATTACCATTAATATGTCGTTATAATAAGAGCATACAAATAGTATACCGAGGGTCTCGAGCAAGTGTTTGTCGTGGGTGGGTCACGACGAACGGTTATAGGTGGCTGCCAACCACACTATAACACGCTTGAGGCTCTTTTCCTTTTCCGAACTATTTAGTTGATTCTAGTATAATACTTGTTTCTCGCAAAATACAAGTCTATGAAAAAGATAACTACCAATTTCATAACATAAAATTTCGTAAACTCCTATTTTTCCGATTAGGAGATTTTTTTTTCAATTTACGATAAAATGTTGCTTTACTTACATTTGTGGCAGCGCAGATTTCAGAAACCGTTTTCTCTCCTTTCTCATACATTTCTAAGGCTAATTTTAAACCACTCTTCGTAAAATTACCTTTTCGACCTAAATGAACCCCTCTTTTTCGAGCTGCTTGTCCGACAGACCGACATCAGACGGTCTGTAAATGGACCATTGGGGATTTTTTCTTTTTCGGTGATCGTTCATTCTTACATTCTTAACAAATTTTGTATTGAGGGATCCTTCTTCGCAACAGTTTCTCTTTATTTTAATAAATTCATCAAGAAATTTTTTCACACCTCTTTGTTTTGTTGTTTTACAATAATACGTTTTAAATATTTTAAATATTTTATTGTTTTCGGTGTCTAAAAAACCAGTAAAAATAAGGGTTTTTGACGTTTAACTATAACATTTTTGGTGCTTAATATAACTTAATTGGTTTGAAGTATAACAAAAATGGTGTTAACTATAACTTTTTTGGTTCCTTAACTATAACAAAAATGGTGCTAACTATAACAAAAATGGTTCATATATAACATTTTTGGTTTGAAGTATAACAAAAATGGTGTTTTGTCTATTTCAACGTCATCTATAACAAGAAAAAACTTCCGTTATAGTTCAGAATTTGTCATAATTAATCTATCGGAAGGAGGGAATATCG